>NZ_CALMPC010000108.1:0-90855 GCF_937872235.1 uncultured Thermomonas sp. | reverse complement strand
CGATATCGCCCAGCGCACGCAACGCAGACTCCTTGGAGGCAAGATTGACCGAGCCAAGATTCAACGCAGCGCCACTACCGCCGCTTGCCATCAATGCGGGCGCTACTGCGCCATCTGTTGCTGCCGCGTCATCCTCCGCCGTGACGCCGACCATGCCCTTGGCAGTGGCAAGCCGGGAATAGATGGTTTGGATTTTCTTCAGCGCATCGTCAATCGCTGCAAGACTGGGCGCTTCCCGTCCGAGCCTGGAATCGGACATTGCGCTGAAGCGAGCAAACGCGTCGCGAGCAGCTTGCGCTTGATCCATGCGCTCGCGCACCACCGCGTCAGGTGTTGCAAGCATGCGACTGTCATAGGCGTCCCCACTGATGCGACCGCTATCCAGCGCAGCCTGATAAGCCTCTGCGTTCTGCCGCCCCATATTGTCCACTTCACGCGAATCAATCCATTTGGCGAGGGTCAACGCACCCTGCGGATCATCATTGAGCATCATCGTCTGCAACGCACGACTACCCCAACTGGCAAACCACGCCAACTTGCCAGCGCGCTCCTCCAGATCACCGTCATCGGCACGGGGGTGCAGGCCTTCCCAGTAGGTATCCAGCAACCCGGTGAGCAGGTCGAAACTATCTTTGGCGCCCTCCAGGCCATACCGTGAAATCACGGCTTCGCCCAACCACACCGCAGCCTGCAGGTCTTTGCTGGTACGTTGCAAAATATCCTCGGATAGCTTTTGCGCTTCGCGCCAATCCGCCACTTTCAGCTCGGTCTGCCAGTCGCCCTGGGTCAGATTGGGGTCGTCCGCACGCCGTGCCTCGCGGATACGATCAAACTGGTCAGAAAAGCTGGCATCACTGCCAGCAGGATCGCTACCCGGAATGGGAGCTAGTAGTTCGTTGACATCGATGGCCATAAAGTCTCCACAACAGGCTTATTCAAGGATTTCACTTGGCACTTCAGCATGCGCCGTGCTGGCGCCCAGGTACCGTTTCATTTCGTCCGACAAATCCACCTTCAGGAACACCCGCACCCCACGGAACCCGGCGGCATCAAGCTTGGGACGCAGTTGCGTCCATTGCGCCGGGCTGTAGCTATCACGGAAATCCTCAACACCAAACGCATGCGCGCCATTGGCGAAATCCTTGATCAGTGCAGCAAAACCATCGACCCCAGCATAAGTCCGCACCAGGCTCAGCTCGGGTACTGCGGCAATCGGTGCTGCCGGCTGCATCTGACTGGTGGCAGGATCGAACTCCTGCACCGGGGCAGCCTCGGGTTGCTTCGGCGCCGGGGCCGCCACGCTGATGCGAATCCGCGCCTGCATGCAGCTGGACGGGGACCAGAACACCTGTGCAGTGGCCTCTGCCAATGACGCGCCTGCCGAACTTGCGCGATACACGCGTTCGCGGCACTCGACTTCCAGCACCGTGCCCTCGGCCCCTTCATCCAACGCCCCCAATTGACTGGGCTGGGTCAGAGTGAAACTGCCGGCTTGGAACGGTGCCACATCTCCTAACACTGGCTGAAATTTGCGCTCGGCAGCCACCATGCCCTGATAGGCAGCACTCAGCGGGATAGCCACGCCATCCACCTTGACCGGCAGACGTTCTTTTTCAGTGATGAAGGGCTTTAGCCAATCGTTGACGAAGGCCGACAACTTCCCTTGCGGCCCATACAGCGCATCCACTTGTTGCTCAGGCGGTAATGTCGAAAGCGGTTTGACCACACTTTCGCGCCAGCGCTGCTGCACATAGGTTCCGGCTTTGTGCACCGTTAAAAACAACAATAATTTGGATGGCCCCTGCACTATCGACCATGCGGCAAGATCATCGCCTTTGAAGCTTGTTGCGTATTTTTCGGCGGGTTTGTCCACCGCATCAATCAATTTGGTGTAGTCACTGGCTGGCGGTTTGTCAGCCTTGCCTTTGCTGGTAAACAGATCGGAAGCCAGTTGATAGACATCCTCACCCGAACCTTCGGCCTGCAGACGCAAATAGGCACGTGCGTAGTCGGCATCCTGTCGATTCAAGACCACCGCTTGGCTATCGTGCATGGCGAGCAACCACACAGGTGGGGTTACCTTCTCACCACCAAACCGGAACGAATCGGCAATGAACCGCCCAAACGGCCGCCATGACGACAGCCATTTTGATTTCATCTGCGCCCAGGTGGCAGCCCAGCGCGACGCAAGCGGCCAGTCAAACGGCAACTCGTACAGATTGCGCTGGGCTGCGACGAAAAAACGGGCATACGGGTTATCCGCGCCACCGGCACGTGCCAGCAGCTCCTCATACCGGCCACGCCACAGCGTGATGCCATCACCGAAGCGTGCCTGGAATTTCTCCCACTGCGTGAAATAATCTTGGAAATAGGCATTGCGCAAGTCATCAATCCGCGAAGCACGCTCTGGCGCTTGCTTGCGCAAGGTCGCCAACATGGGTTCTATCGCGCCTTCCCAAGTGTCACGCGTATAGGCACTTGAAATAGTGGCAAGCTGCCCGGTTTCGGTCCCCACGACAGCACCTTGCGGCAACCAGAAACTGCCCAGATCCATGCCAACGCCGCGTGCATCAGCCCATTGTTTCAGGTCAGCGGCACGTGGCGTGTAATTGGCAAGCAAGCGTGTCAACAAGCCTTCGAGACGGGCATGTTCGGCTTCACGTATGTTTTTTTTTTGCCACCTCAGGTAACCCAGATAGGTGGCAAACAGGGCATCGGCATTATTGCGATCTCGCCGCGTATCGTTGTCGGCACTGACGAAGGGAGCGAACAATCGCGAGCGGGCATCGAAGCTGACGTTGTTCTTCAATTCGCGATTACGACATACCGGATTGCTGCTATCGCAGTCTTCCAGCAGCCGCAGGCGTTGGGTGATCGCCAGCACATGCTCGATACCAGCACGCCGCTGGTCGATGTCGGTTGCCAGCATCTGATCCTCGGGGGCAAGGATCAAATTGGCGAAGTCATCGACCACACGCTGCCGCAACTTGGCGATATCCGAATCCGCACGGCGAATACCGAAACTGAGCATCGTATCGCCCTGCGCGGCTTCCAGCTCCTCGATGGTGCGGCCACAACTGGCCACCCACTCGATGCGTCCAGTCGACGTGCTATGCGCAACTTCAGAGCAGGCACTGCGGGTCTGTTGCAACAACGCGGCATCATCACGATGTGCCGACTTCAAGCCATAGGCAAACGAGGCCGACAGACCCAGCATCGCCAACACCCCCGCACCCGCAATCGCCATGCGCCCGGCATTGCCACGGAAGCTGGTTCCGGCCAATGGCTGGTCACTGGGCAAAAAGCGGGTGAACAAGTCGGCAACAAACGCCCCGCTACGATGCGCCGCATCGGCGGCACCGGCAAAGTACAAGCCACGCCAGCGCGGCGTGCGTTGGAACGGGTTGTCCTCCAGCATCAAGCTGACAAACATGGCCAACCCAGGGCGTGCTTGCCGCAGCGATTCGATGAAGTCGAATACCGCACGCCGCTGTTGCGGACCATGCTGCGCACGCAAGGCCGTCATCCGCAGGGCATGCAGGCGATCTTCGATCGGCTGAATCACCTCGTCGATGCGCCGGCTGGCGGCGGCATTGGTATTTTCGCTTTCAGTAAAGCGATGCCCCAAGGCCTGCGCGAAGGCTTCATCCGGCAAGGTAGCGCGCATTTGCGCATAGCCGGGCAGGCGCTCCAGGCCACTGACCACGAAGTACACCGGCATCTGCACCTGCAGATGCTCCATTGCTTCATCGACAAGTCGACGCAGGCGCGTGGCGGTCTCCTTCAGTGCATCGGCAGGCCCCAGCAAGCTCTGCACGGACACCGCAACCACAAGTCCGTTGAGCGGCAACTTTTCGCGCTCATCGGCCAGCTTCATCAAGCCCTGGTACCACAAGCCACGATCCAATCGCGCGCTGGAGTCACACACCACACGCGGGTGCATTTCAATCGCGATCATCGATTTGTGAAACCACCAGCGCCAGACATCATCGGCGTCCATGGCTGGTTTGTCGGATGCGGGGAATGGTGACACTTCGCTACCGGCACGCAGCAATCCATCGACATTGGCGCTGCCATCTCCGATAAACAGGAACCACGGGATGCGATACAACGGGGTGCGCCCCTGCGCCATCTCAGGTGCGCGGGCAATGGTGCGTTTGGCCTCAGTAATGGCGGCCGTCATGCGTGCGACGGGGGCCCGCTCTTCCTCGTCACTGGCAGGCCCCAAGTCACCAATACGCTTGCGTGTACGCCCTTTCAGCGAAGCCTTGCGCTGGCCAGCCATGAACCACCACAGCACCACCGCCACCACCACGCACAAGCCCAATACTTGCCAGAAACGCATTGGCAATTGCGGCAACACGGCCAAGGCAAGAAACACCAAGCCGACCACAATCGCCAATAACACCAAAGTCACCACGATGCGACGCAGCCAAGGCTTCTTGGCCGTATCCGACCCCTGTTGGTACAAGTAGGCAATACGCGTGAAGATGCTGCCGATATTCGAGAACAGCGTTTCAATCATGCTCAGCGGGCTCATTGCGCGGCCTCCGGTTGCGGCGCTGCGGCCTCGGGTGCTGAGCAGGCGGTCAGTGCAGCCTGCTTTTTGGCGGGATCGGTTTCGGGTTCGGTTTGCATGAACAAATGTGCGGCCAGCAACTGGGCATTGCCACGGTTGGCCTCCAACATCTGTCGCAGCTTCGGCAGATAGTCCTTGGCATCAAACTGGACCTCTGGCAGAGCTTCTTGATAGAGCGGTTTCGGTGACGAAATCACCGTGATCAGCTCCTGCCCGAACGGCGCACAGACTGTCCACGTCTTACTGGGGGTGGCCCCAACTTCAAACTGCTCCAGCGCCTTCAACAGCCGACCGCTATTGGGTTCACCCGTATTGGGGTAGATGTGCGCCACTGCGCCATTGACGGTGTAGTAATCGACATACAGGTAACCGTCGTAATTGGGCTGCTGCAATTTCACGATCACGTTTTCACCTTCGATGAAGCGATCGGAATGCCCGGTACTCGGTGTGATCGCCAAATGCTGGCCACTATCATCGTTACGCGCCTTGAACGGCTCCAGCAGCTTCACCACCTCGCAATGCGGCCAGATACGCAATTGCAATTGCGCATCCACCGACTTCACACCCTCAATCGCGGCGATCTGTTGCCGAGCCGTCGACATATCATCCGGGCGCGACACATAGCCGCTGAGTTTGACGGTGCCTTTGTCTTCATCCACCGTGGCCTTGATGTCCGCACACTCGAATTTGGCCACCACCTGCTGTACCGGCACGGTGATTGACGGCTTGGGCGCGGCCAACAAGATATAAATCAGGTAGACCACTGGAATCAGCAGGGCCAACAATGCACCAATCGCCAACAGCGCGCGATCCCATTGCCGCGGCAATTTGGGGCCGGACGGATCGGTTACGCCATAGGGCTGCGGGGTAATTTTCTCTTCGCGCAGCGTATGGATGGGCGCAGGGGCAATTGGCAGTTGCCGACCGTGCAATTCCTTGAGTTTGCCGAGCTCGCCGGTATCGCCATTTTCGTAGTAATACTGACCCACGAATCCGCATAACAGCGCGTGGTAATAGACTTCGCGCACCTCATCCTGATCCTGTTTGAGGATCGACAGGTGGGTAAAAAACTCGTTCCCGGCATTGTTGGTGGTGAACATCGATACTTGCAGCGGTGTGGCCCCGCTGGTCAGCCAGGCTGGATTGCGCGCCATGATTTCGTCAATCCAAGCCACCACCGCAAACGCGGCATCATCAGCCTGTTCCGGGCGCTTGCCATCGGCCAGTGCAGCGGACTTCGCACGCTCGATCAACTCACGCGCACGGGTCGCTACCGATATCGCCGTATCGCTGGCCTGATTGGCGCTGACCTTTTCATCCAACGCCAAGCCAAAGGTGAAAACCGGTGAAAAATGCTGGAGCAGTCTGGCCATGGCTTACTCCTGGCCCGCGACCGGGAACAGCTTGATGACGGTGGAATCCGGTGGCAGATCCGAGAACACCGCAATGTTGCGGCCGTTTTTGATCATCTGCCAGAACGGATGCGTGGTGTCGACCAGGAAATACGTGGTGTTGGGGCTCTTCTGCGGCAGCTCTTCGGGCGGCACTGGCAGCAGATCGATTTTCAACCCGAACAACGCCGCCGACAGCAGGCGTGGCATTTCGTCCATCGATGCGATCTTGCCGGTACGCGATAGTCGTGCGAACAAATCAGCCCCCTTCTGCTCGGATTCAAACGCCAGATAGAAGCGGGTCTTGTCGCTCTCAAACAGGTTCACTGGCAAATCGGCGCGATAGAAGCGGCCGTCGTACGCTAGCGTGATGCCGACCTCGGCCCCCACAGTCAGCGCCTTGATCAGGACCTCGGCGCGGTCAAACCCAATCCGGAAGCAGCGCCGCAAATCGTCGTGATCGTAATCTGGCAGCTCGGTGTCACGCGGATTGCCCGCCATCTCGCCGAAATAGCCGATGTCTTCGGAAAATACCGAAAACTCCGCTACCAATTGCCGCAAATCCTGATACATCGCGTAGGCAGATACCGTGTTCAGCCGTGCATGCTCCTGGAACATCGGGATGAAGCGGGCAAAGGTCTGCATCATCAGGACGCGCATCACCTCTTGCGCCGAGGTGGATGCGGCACGAATTCCGCGCTGACGCTTGATTGCAGCAAAATCCTGCCCACGCGACACCAGCAGGTCCCGCAGTGCGCGCGTCCAACGCGCCAAATTGCTTGCCGCTAAAATCGCGGTGGCGGGTGGAATGTAGTCGTTCGAAAGCTTGTATTTGCCTGGCCCGGCGGGCATCAGTTCGGCGATTTTGTAGCTATCGGAACCACGCACGATGGCTTCGGCATTTTCATCCGCGCCGGTGATCAGATTGGCTTGATACAGCAGAAAATCCACTGCTGCCTCTGGTGCCTGCGGGTCGTGTGGGTCAGCAAGATTATCGGTCGCCAAAGTGTGACGCGCGGTAAGCCGCTCCGATTCACGCTGCGACAGTCCCTGCAATGTACGCTCGGCGTTGAAGACCAAAAACAGCGGGATCGGGTCGCTGCTATTGACCCGGATATCAGCAATATTGCGTTGCGGCACGCGGGTGTTGCCGCCGGCGGTGTCCAGGCTGCCACCGCGCAAGCGCTCACCACTTCGGGTGACCAGTGTGAACTGCTCGACATCGACCATGCCACTGGCCAGGGCGTCCTCACGGATACGCAACGACTCAAAGCCCCACGGAAACGGTGTTACTCGCAAATGCAACGCGTGCCGGCACGCCTGCGCCCACGCATCTTGTGCCTGCAAATGTTGCGGGCTCAGGAATGCACCCTGCCCCCAATGCACCTGCCTGTCTCCGCTCATGCCAAAAGCCATGCCATTGATCCTTTACTTTTGCAAACCAACATTCAACAACACATGCACCCAACTGACATTACGTAATTCATGCATCAAAACGGTACGGCTTCTACCGTATAACCATCCCGACGTAGCCGTGCGACCAAGCCATCGGCACCAACCAGGTGAATGGCACCTACTGCCACGAAACTGGGCGCATCCTGAAACACCGTCTCCAGCGGCCCAATCCAGCGCGCGTTGCGATCTTCCAGCAAGCAAATGCGTGACCGTTGCTCAATGGCACGTGCCGAATCACTGAGCCCGTCCATCCGGTCAACACTTGCCAACCATGCATCCAAATTGCGACTGTGGTAGTAGGCCATCGCCTCAGCCGACTCAATCCGCAATATCCACGACTTCTGCAGGCGTTCATTCAGTACCGCGGCATGTTCAGCCGCCGGCACGCAATCCAACGCCTGCAACTGTTGCTCCAGTGTTTCCAGATGCACCAGATGCTTGCCTGCTGCACCTGCTACCTGTTGCAAGCGTGCATCCATGCTGGTCTCCCCGGCACTTTCACCGCGTGCCTCCAGCAGCGCCAACACCGCCCACGGCTTCATTCGCTGCAAGTCCTGCGGCCGCACTGCGGGTAACAGGGCCTGCGCCTTCAGCATGGCATCCTTGCCGATCATCCCTCCCAATGGGGTTGCCGCGGGCAGCCAGCGATAGGCATCGAATTCCGGCTTCCAGGCTGAATTCACATCGGCCTCGTTGACGAAGTTGTCTGTCGCATCGATCAACTTGCCCAACACGTCGTAGTCGATGGCTTGCTCTTGCGGTGTTCCAAAATGGATGGTCCCCAACACATAGCTGGCACCCACCGGCGCAACCGCTGCAGGCACCACGGGTGCTGCGGGTTTGTTGCCAGCGTCCGTTGCCACGGGCTCCGCAGGCAACGGCACCGATGGCGGCGGGGTGACTTTGAACAGCACACCGCGATCACGCATCGCCTGCGCCATGCTGGGTACAGGCTGCGCCACCGGCGCAGTCGCTGGCTCAACCACTGGTGCAGTCATGGTTACCGGCGACGCTGCCTCTATGGCGACAGCAGGTACGTCTTGTGCTGGTCGCAATTGCTCGGTGGCAGCCTCACTGGCCGCATGTGCAGAGATGCCACGGGTCTGTGGCAGCGGCACCGATGCTGTCTGCGCGTGTGCTCCCACCAACACACCACTCAACAACAGAGCCAATGCACAGCCTCCCAACCCGCGGGCAGGCAGCAACACGACATATTTTGCAGGGTCAGCAGGCATTGGGATGATTGCAGCAAGACTCGCGGCACCTGACATGGCGCGCACCTTGAGCATTCTTCGGTGTGCATGTGGTTTGCAACCATATGTCGTTGGGCCTATCCCATAGGAACGGCACAAGCTGCTTGCCCTGCACTCCCTGTGCCGACTATCGTGCAAAGTGCTGGCGGGCGTCTGCAGCGCCTCCTGCAGCTAGGTTATGGAACGCGTCCCCACTGGACGCAGCCTGTTGGGGATTTGCGTGAAAGTACTGTTGGCAGACGACCATCGCCTGATCATCGAAGGTGTGAAACTCAAACTGGCCGAACTCGACCCGGCTGTCGAAACTGTGGTCGCCATGAATCTCGAGGAACTGGAAAGCCTCATCCAGACCCACGGCGACAGCTTGGATCTGGCCCTGATCGATATCACCATGCCCGGTACACATGGGCACGAACATGTTGCAAAGTTGCGCAGCGCAGTCCCCAAACTACCGGTCATCGTGCTGTCGGGATTGGAAGATGTGGAGTTGATGCGCGCGCTGATGGACCTGGGCGTGCTGGGCTTCATCCCCAAGGCCTATTCGCCGGATGTGATGTTGTCGGCAATCCGGTTGGTCTTGGCCGGTGGCGTGTATATCCCTCCGCTTTTACTATCCAATGCACAGGCACAAGGCTGGCACCCCGGCGACACGCGTGCGCTCTCCAGTCATCCAGCCAGTGCTGTAAGTGGCCCCTCGCATTCGATTGACGGCCTGCGAAAATTACTGACCGAACGGCAGATCGACGTGATGCGCCTGCTTTCACAAGGCAAGCCCAACAAGCTGATTGCGCGTGACCTTGGGATTAGCGAAGGCACGGTCAAAATCCATCTGGCGGCCATCTTTCGCGCCTTGAACGTGCGCAATCGAGTTGAAGCAGTCGTGGCATCCCGCAAGTTGCAAGGACTATAGCCACCCGGGCGCATGGACTCGCCTGCGGCCATAGTGCATCTGCCGTATTGTCCGCATCAAAGGGACGGCGCAGTCTGGCGCTAACCGGCACGGCCATCTTGGCTGTGGAGAATGGCTCATGACGCGCAGCAAATCCACCCCGCACCACTTCTCTCTGTTTGCACGCTTGCGCAGCCCCGTGCTGATGCTTGGCATCGCAATCAGCACGATTGCTGCAGCGCAAAGCGCGCAAGACGTGCCCCCACAAATACCCGCCAATCCCGATTTAGGGCCGGCATTCTCCACCCGTAATGCGGCCTATGTCCCGATCTTGCTGGATGAAATCCCGGGCTGGGAGGATGAGAGCCTAGGCGACATGTACTCCAATTTCAGTACCAACTGCAAAGCGATGAAGCGGCGCAGTGCGTGGGCTCCGCTGTGTGCAAAGCTGGCGCGATTGCCACGTGAAGACGCCGCAATGCGCCAATTCATGCACGACGAGTTCTATGCCTACCAGATGCTGACACCCACGCGCAGCGCCACCGGCAAGTTGACTGGCTATTTCGAGCCGATGATCTCCGGGTCATTGACCCAACAGGGCGCCTATCGCTATCCGATCTACGGCATCCCCAGCGACATGTACATGATTGATTCGCGCACCGTGGCCGGCCAGCAAACCCGCTGGCTGAAAGCCGATCAGGGGCAATTGAGTGGCGCAGAGAACGGCGAAGCCGGCGCACGCGAATACCGCATTGACCTGGCTGGTGGTGCACCCAACCCGCGCGACAAACGCTACCGCGTGCGCATTGATGGCAGCACCATTCGCCCCTACTACACCCGTCAGCAGATCGATGCCAGCGGGATCAACGCACCGGTACTGGCTTGGGTGGCCGATCCGTACAAGCTGTATTCGATGCAAATTCAAGGCTCGGGCAAAATCCAACTCAAGGATGGCGGCTTGATTCGCTTGGCCTACGCCGAACAAAACGGCCACCCGTTCATGCCCAATGCCACTCGCGGCGATACCGATGCGATGTTGCTGGCGATCAAGGCGCGCGGGCTGGATGAACCCTTGGAAATCGACATTCCCGGCGGCACCCGTGGCATGAAAAAGCCCGGTGGCAATAGTGCGGTGGATGCCGAAGTGGCGCGTATCGTGGCTGCGCTGCAAGGCGGTGGCACCGCATCAGCCGGCAACACCCCGGTTGCGCATGCCAAGCCCCGCCCACAAGGCAAGTCCAAGTTATCCCGCCCAGTGACGCACATCGCCTCGAGTGGGCAGAGCGGCGGACAGGGGAAAGTGGATTCCAGCTCCGTGGAGGCCATGATCCAGCTGCTGCTGACTGCACCCGTGGCCAATGAAAATTACAGTGCAGCCGACGATGCCAGTGCCGTTGCCGATGCATTGAGCGCCCCGAAACCCGCAACCTCCAAATCATCGGCAGCCACCGGCAGCGACAAATCCGCACCACGTATAGACATGTCGCAATACGAGGGTGTTGCGGGCGCCAAAGCCGCTGGCCAGGCGGTGGGTAGTGGCGTGGCGGTACCCAGTACCGGTATTCCCGACCCAAGTTATGTCTTCTTCCGTCGCATCGGTGATGGCCCGGAAGGCCCGATTGGTGCGCTAGGCGTGCCCCTGAGTGCTGGCCGGTCGATGGCGGTGGATCCGCGCGCAACGCCGTTGGGTGCACCCGTATTCATCTCCGGCACCCAGCCGGGCAGCAGTGCGCCGATGCGGCGCTTGATGTTCGCGCAGGATACTGGCGGCGCGATCCGCGGTAGCGTGCGTGGCGACTTCTTCTGGGGCTTTGGCGATAAGGCCGGCAAGATGGCATTGGCGACCAACCAACCCGTGCAAATGTGGCTGTTGCTGCCAAAATCGGTTGCGGGCAGTGCGGCCGCCAGTGGCATCAAGACCCGTGGTGCACCGATGGGCCTGCGTGATTGCGCCGTTCCTGATGATGAGTTGTGCGTCGAGGAATAACCCGATGACGCCATTTGCCGGCATGGCATACACCTTCCGGCAAATGGCCGTCTTGTCGATGGCTATTTAGCCTGTGCTATCGCCGGGGGCGCATGCCGCGCTGCCCGGTCCTTGCTGCAGGAACGCCATGCTCGACGATCTGCTGCCGTATTACGAAAACGAACTGACCTACCTGCGGCGTTTGTCGAAGGAGTTCGCGGCCAAGTACCCGAAAATCGCCTCGCGCTTGCAGATGGAAGGTGAGGTCTGCGAAGACCCGCACGTTGAGCGGATGATCGAGTCGTTTTCATTCCTGACTGCGCGCATCCACAAAAAGCTCGACGACGAGTTCCCGCAGATCACCGAAGCGATGTTGTCGGTGCTGTACCCGCATTTTTTGCGTCCGGTTCCCTCGATGTCAGTGGCCCAACTGCAACTCGCCCCGGGCACCGACATCAGCGAGATGCAGGAGCTACCGCGCCATAGCCAATTGCTCAGCCGCCCGGTGCAAGGCATGCAGATACGTTATCGCACCGCATATGCGGTGGATGTATGGCCCATCCGAATTGCACAAGCGCAGCTGGAGGCCGCCGAACGCTCGGCGTTTGCAGTGACTCGCAATGACACCGTTGCAACCTTGCGCTTGCGCATCGAAACCACCGGCCAGCAACCACTCTCGCAACTGCCCATTCAACGCCTGCGCCTGTATTTGGAAGGCGAAAGCCCGCTAGTGCATGCCCTGCACGAATTGCTGCTCAACTCTGCTGCCAGCATTACCCTGCGCGCGCCCGAGGGCGAGCCACAGGTCGCACCGGTGCGCCTGCCGGCATCGGCCTTGCAGCCTGTAGGCTTTGCCGAAGACGAAGCACTGCTGGACTACGACCCACGCTCATTCCTGGGTTATCGGCTGCTGCAGGAATATTTCGTCCTGCCCGAGAAATTCTTGTTCGTTGATCTTGTCGGCCTGGATTTTTCGCGGTTCAAACAAGCAGTTGAAATTGCCATCGAGTTCAACTCATTTGGTCGCCCGGAACGCCTGCAACGGCTGGAACAAACGGTCTCTGCCGATACCTTCCGGTTGTTTTGCACGCCGGTGGTCAACCTATTCAAACAACAAGGCGAGCCCATCCGGTTGGCGCACGAGCGTCACGAGTATCAGATTGTCCCGGACGTACGTCGACCATTGGGGCTGGAGGTGTATTCGGTGGATTGGGTGCGCAAATTCAGCCGCAGCCCCACCGGCAATGATTCGGTGGAATTCCACCCGGCGTATTCGGTACAGCATGCCCTGCATGACGATGGCGAAGGCCACTATTGGTATCTGCAGCGACGGCCCTCGCTGCTGCCCAATGATGACGGAACCGATGTGATGCTGAGCTTGGTGGATCGCGACATGAACCCCAATACTCCGTCGGTCGATACGCTTTCAGTCAGCCTGACCTGCACCAATCGTGACCTGCCTTCACAATTGCCATTTGGCGGCGAAGACAGCCTGCTGCAACCCGAACAAGGTGGCGTCATTTCAGGTGCGCGCATGCTCAAGAAGCCTAGTGCCACTTGGCGCGCGCCTATGCGCCAAGCCAATCAGTGGCGACTCATCTCGCACCTCTCGCTCAACCATCTATCCATCGTCGATGGTGGTCGTGAGGCTTTGCTTGAAATCTTGAACCTCTACAATTTCTCCGAATCGGGCACTTTGCGCAAACAGATTGCCGGCATCGTCAATGTCGCAGGCCACCCATCGGTAACGCGCATCGGGCGCGCACCGCGGCAAGCATTTGTACGCGGCACCGAAATCGAATTGACCTTCGATGAAAATCAATACGTCGGTTCTGGCGTATATCTCATGGCGTGTGTCCTGGATCGCTTCTTCGCCCTGTATTGCACCGCCAATTCATACACACGCCTGAGTGTGCGTACCGAGCAGCGCGAAGATTGGATGGTGCAGTTCGCACCACGCAGTGGGAGTCTGCCGCTGATATGAGCAGCGAATACACCACTCTGACTGCGCATGCGCATCAGGACTATGTCGATCTGGATCCGATGCGGCCGGCAATGGAGCGCTTGCAAGCACAACCTGGACGCTTCGGCTTTTTCCAAGCTGTGCGCCTGCTGTATAGCGCCAATGGGTTTGATGGTCGTGGCAGCGGCGCACGCCCGGGCCCGTTGCGCTTCATCACCCCGGCGTCACTGGCATTTCCGCCCTCGGAACTGCATTCCATCCAGGTGGGTGACAACAACACCCGCCTGTGCGTTAATTTCATTGGCCTGACCGGGCCATCGGGTGTATTGCCGCGCAGCTATACCGAATTGCTGATTGCCCGCCGCGTTGGCCGCGACAACAGCGCGCAGGAGTTCCTGGATCTATTCAACCATCGCATCGTGGCCTTGTTCTGGTTGGCCTGGGCCAAACATCGCCCTGAAATTGGCCGCCAATTCGGCTTCCAGAATTCGGTACTGCGCTATCTGGAACACGTCGTCGGCCTGGGCACCCCTGCCTTGCAGGCACGATTGCACCCGAATCGCCGTACGGCCAACACAACCAAGCCATTGCCGGGGGCGGCGATGGTGTATTTCTCCGGCCTGATCGCACAACGCCCGCATGGCGAACGCGCGATTGCGCAAGTCCTCTCCGCCGTGGTGGGTGCGCCTGTGCAGACCACCGGCTGCCTAGGCACTTGGCAACCCATTACCAGCGAGGCGCGCACCCGGCTTGGCGTGCGTGGCCACCAGCTGGGTGATGGCTGCGTGCTGGGCAGCCACTACTGGGATCGACAAACCACTTTACGACTGAGCATTGGCCCCCTGACACGCAGCAAATTCAATGCGCTGCTGCCGCGTGGGTCGCGTTTGTCCGATGTGATGGAGCTCACCCGTTTCCTCACTGGGTTGGCGCTGGATCTACGTGTGCAGCTCTCGCTGACGGCCGATCAAGTGCCGCCGCTGCGGCTGGGTACGCTTGGCGACGACCGCCCGCAATTGGGCTGGAACACATGGCTGCGTGGGCGTCAAAACCCGCTGCCGGCCAACGACTGCGAATTTCACTTTTCTGCAATGGGAGGTCAATCATGGCACTGAACCTGCGTGCGCTAATCGCGCGACTGAACACCACTGTGCGCGGCGCGATGGAGGGCGCAGCAGGCCTGTGCATGTCGCGCGGGCATTACGAAGTGGAAGTCGAACATGTGCTGGTGAAATTGATGGAGGTGGAAAATACCGACATCCGCCGCATCCTGCGTCAATTCGAAATAGCGCCCGAAGCCTTGGAGCGCGAGCTGGGCAAAGCACTCGACGGGTTCAAGACCGGCAACCAGCGCACGCCGGCGCTGTCTGCCATGTTGCCAAAATTGTTTGAAGCCGCTTGGGGCTGGGCATCCATCGAATTTGGTGAGGCCAAGATCCGCAGTGGACACATCCTGGTGGCGCTACTGGCGGATGCCGAATTGCGACGTTTGGTGAGTGTCAGCGCACGCTCGCTGGAAAAAATAAACTTGGAAACCCTGACCAAGAACTTCCACGCACTTACCGAAGCATCCTCTGAGGCACGTGATGCTCGCGCCCTGGGCGATGCCGGCACCGCAATGAGTGGTGGTGATGCCAGCATGCCGGGTGCAGCACCCAGCGGTGGCCGCCCCAGCAAGACCCCCAATCTGGATCAGTACTGCGTCAACCTGACCCAGCGTGCGCGCGAAGGCAAACTCGACCCGGTGCTGGGGCGCGATTCTGAAATTCGCCTGATGATCGACGTGCTCACCCGCCGTCGGCAAAACAACCCGATTCTCACCGGTGAAGCCGGCGTCGGCAAAACCGCAGTCGTAGAAGGCTTGGCGCTGCGCATTACCGCCAACGATGTGCCACCACAATTGCAGGGCGTGGAACTGCTGTCGCTGGACCTGGGCCTGTTGCAAGCCGGCGCGTCGGTAAAGGGCGAATTCGAAAATCGCCTGAAAGGCGTGATTGATGAAGTCA
Source organism: uncultured Thermomonas sp. (assembly GCF_937872235.1). Taxonomy (NCBI): domain Bacteria; kingdom Pseudomonadati; phylum Pseudomonadota; class Gammaproteobacteria; order Lysobacterales; family Lysobacteraceae; genus Thermomonas; species uncultured Thermomonas sp. The sequence goes on along the minus strand of NZ_CALMPC010000108.1, from coordinate 75,353 downwards.
AATCCAGCACCACGCCGATCATCATGTTCATCGACGAAGCGCACACCTTGATTGGTGCCGGCGGTGCAGCTGGCCAGAACGACGCCGCCAATCTGCTGAAACCTGCATTGGCACGCGGCGAAATGCGCACGATTGCGGCCACCACGTGGAGCGAATACAAGAAATATTTCGAAAAAGACCCGGCCCTGACCCGTCGTTTCCAAGTGGTCAAGGTGGATGAACCGGACGATGCCAAGGCGATATCGATGCTGCGCGGGGTGGGCCAGGCGATGGCGGCGCATCACAAGGTGCGTATCCTCGATGAAGCCATCACCGAAGCGGTCAAGCTCAGCTCGCGCTTTATCCCGGGCCGCCAATTGCCGGACAAGGCGGTCAGTGTGCTGGATACTGCCTGCGCCAAAATCGCCATCGGGCAAAACGCAACGCCGGCCAAAATCGAAGATGCCCGCCGGCACTTGGATGTACTGGCGGCTGAGCGCGCCCAGCTTGAAAAAGAAGCCGCAGGTGGTACCGACCACAGCAAGCGGCTTGCCGAAATCAGTGAAGAAAGCACCCGGCTCAGCGCCACACTGGCTGCAGACGAAGCCCGCTTTGCACAAGAAAAAGAGCTGGTTGCAAAGATCCACGCCGAACTGGACAAGGTGGAGGCACTGGCTGCCGATGACCCCACCCGCGCCGATGCGGTGGCCACACTCAATGCAGTGCGCAGTGATCTCAAAGCCCTGCAGGGTTTTGAGCCGATGATCTTGCCGGTGGTGGATTCCGGTGCCGTCGCGCAGATCATCGCGGGCTGGACCGGAATTCCTGTCGGCCGCATGGTCGCCGACGAAATCCAGACTGTGCTCAAACTCAAGGAATCGCTGGAAGAACGTGTCATCGGCCAAAGCCATGCGCTGGACGCCATTGCCCAGCGGGTGCGCACCTCACGCGCCAACTTGGAAGACCCGGACAAGCCCAAGGGCGTGTTCCTGCTGGTCGGCACTTCCGGCGTCGGCAAGACCGAGACGGCGATCGCGCTGGCCGATGCGCTGTACGGTGGCGAGCGCAGCATGATCACCATTGCAATGTCCGAATATCAGGAAGCGCATACCGTCTCCAGTCTCAAGGGCAGCCCGCCCGGCTATGTGGGCTACGGCGAAGGTGGCGTGCTGACCGAAGCCGTGCGGCGTCGGCCGTATTCGGTGGTATTGCTGGATGAAATCGAAAAAGCCCATCCGGACGTTCTGGAGCTGTTCTTCCAAGTGTTCGACAAGGGCCGCATGGAAGACGGCGAAGGCCGCGAAATCGACTTCCGCAATACCCTGATCATCCTCACTTCCAACGCCGGCACCGACTTGGTGATGCAGGCCTGCAACGAGTCCGAGGAGTTGCCGACGGTTGACTATCTCAACGAACTGCTCAAGCCCGAACTCAACCGGACTTTCAAACCGGCGTTCCTGGGCCGTACCGCGGTGGTGCCCTACTACCCGCTGCGTGATGACAACATGCGCAAGATCGTGCGCCTGAAGCTCAACAAGATCGGCAAGCGGATCAAAGCCAATCACGGTGCCGCGTTCCAATACGACGATGCGGTGGTAGATGCCATCGCCCAGCGCTGTACCGAGGTGGATTCGGGCGCCCGCAATATCGACAACATCCTGACCGGCACCGTGCTGCCCGAAGTCTCCGGATATGTTCTCGAGCGCATGGCCGAAGGTAGCGGCATCGCCAGTATCCAAATTGGCGTCGGTGAGGACGGCCACTTCAGCTATGCGGTGACCTGACCGGATGCGTCCCATGCCCGCGTCGCCATGGATGGCAGCGTGGGTACCAAGCACCCGCTCACCGGAGGCCTACGCCCTTCGCCCTATGCACTGCACCGTTTGCGCCCGCTTGCATAGCACTTCGGACGAATGTTGCAACGCGTGAAATGCAACGACGATAGTCGTTGACAACGGTCGATCCTGCCATGCCTAAAATCACCACCAGCAACCGCATGTTTTTTCTGACCCCCAAGGAATACGGGGAGGATGACTTGCTGATTGAAGAAATGTCCGGGCAGGAAGGGGTCTCCAAGCTCTTCGAGTTCCGCCTCAAGCTGTTGTCTGAGCGGGATGACATCAAGCCGGAAAACATCATCGGCAAAAGTGCGATCTTGCGTATCGAGACCTTTGACTCCCACCACAACGATGGCCAGCGCCACTGGAACGGTTATGTGTCGCGGTTCGCCATCACCGGCACGCTGCCCGCCTCCGGCACCAAAGACCAAGACATCTACTGCTACGAGTGCGACATCGTGCCGTGGTTCTGGTTCCTGACCCAGAACGAGGACTGCCGAATCTTCCAGAACCTGTCGGTGCCCGAAATCATCGACACCATCTTCGGTGAATTCGGATATGACGACTACAAGTTGGAGTTGAACGAAAGCTATCCTTCGCTTGAGTTTTGCACGCAGTACAACGAGACCTCATTCGATTTCATTTCCCGCCTGATTGAACGCGAGGGCATCTATTACTATTTCCGTCACAACGAGGATGCAGATTCGCGGCACATCCTGGTGTTTACCGACAATAAAAGCGCCAATCCGAAGCTGATCCCTTCGCGCATTCCATACCATCATTCTGGCCATGCGGCAGGTGCCGATGCAATCCGCAAACTGCTGTCCGACCAACAGATCCGCACCCGCAAGGCCACGCTATCCGATTGGGACTACAAGAACAAAGCCGTACTTAGCGAAAACACGCCCACCCTGCTCAAAATAGGCAGCGATGTAGATACCGAGCGCTACCGCTACTACGGCGGCTTTGACGCGCAAGGCAAATCGCCGTCTGGCAAGCACTTGGCAAAAATCCTGATGGAGTCGGAAGAAGCCAGCCATATGAGCTACTCCGGCGAAAGCCAAGTGCGCGAGCTCACCCCCGGCCATGTATTCGAACTTGAAGATCATACGCGCGATGAATTCAACATCGAGTACATGGTGCTGACGGTGCAGCATCGTGGCAATAACAACTTGATGGGCAATTTCGACGGCGCCAAATACCGCAACACATTCACCTTACAAAAGCATGATCATGTGTATCGTGCGCCAATCACAACTCCGCGCGGTCTGGTGCGCGGCCCGCAAACAGCGATCGTGGTGGGCCCGTCTGGCAACGAGATCTACACCGACGAAGCCGGGCGTATCAAGGTGCGCTTTCACTGGGATCGCAAGGTCAGCGGCCGAGCCAACAACACCACTGACGACAAGGCCTCGTGCTGGGTTCGGGTAGCACAACTGTGGGCCGGCAACGGCTACGGCACTATGTTCATGCCACGCATCGGCATGGAAGTGGTAGTGGACTTCCTGGAGGGCAACCCCGACCTCCCACTGGTAGTGGGCTGTGTCTACAACGGCAAGAACCCCCCCCCTCTCAACTTCCCAACCGATGCCACCCGCTCCACCATCAAGACGCTGTCCTCCAAGGGCGGTGGCGGTTTCAACGAGCTGCGCTTCGAGGACAAAAAGGACAGCGAAGAGATTTTTGTGCATGCGCAAAAAGATTTGCAACTGCGCACCGGCAATAACCGCACTGAAAACATCGGCGTGGATTGCAATCTCACCATTGGCAAGAACCGCATCGAATCGATTGGTGAAAACGCTGATCTGGACGTCGGTAAAAACCAAACCCACTCCATCGGCCTGAATCAGGCTGTCACCGTGGGGCAAGAGCACTACCTCACCGTTGGCACAAACCATCACACTGATGCTGGCATGAATATGGCGCTTACGGCCGGCATGAACGTAGACATGACCGCAGGTGTCAACACTGCCGTGTCGGCGGGCGTGAATATCGACGTCAAAGCAGGCGTAAACCTGGTACTCGAGGCGGGTGCTGTCCTCAGCCTGAAGGCCGGTGGCAGTTCGATCATGCTCAGTGCCGCCGGAGTGATGATCACCGGCACGATGGTGATGATCAACTCGGGTGGTAGCGGCTTGTCAGCCCAGAAAGCCAAGAAAGCCGAGAAAGCCGACAAGCCGAAAAAGGCCATTGAGGCCATCAAGAACACAGCCGGCAAGATCAACGACCCCGTGCAGCAACTTCAGGCGCAGGGCCTGCGCAACGCACACCGCGAGAAACAGCCGTTCTGTGCCGTATGTGAAGCCGCACGCCATGCACTGGAAGCGCTTGAATCGGCGACCGAATCCATTGGCTACTCAAGCCCGTTCTGAAGTTAATGGAGTGTGCATGTCCGGATTCGGCACAACCTTGCGTATTCAACAGGAGTATCCCGGAAGCGTCGCACCCTGGGGGAGGGGCGATGACAACTCGGGCACCTTCCGCACAACAGCGCACAACGGAAACGTCTTCGTGATTGGTCAGGGACAGTTTGAACTACTGCAACGCGCAATCTTCGGGCAAGGGCGCCCCGCCTTTGCGGTGCTGGATGGTGCTGGCATTGATGACCTGCCAGCTCTGTTGCAACAACACGCCCCAGAGGCCATGTGCCTGTTTTCCGGTGAGCTGGATCCCATGTTGGCAGCTGCCGCGCCCTATCTGGTTCCACTACGGAATGGTTCGCCAGGTACCCAGCTTGTCCTGCGCGATGGCTGGAACTCGCACTGGGGGATCATCTTGGTAACTGATGCCGATACCACCATGCTTTCGCTACGCTCGCATTTGCGCCGCATCTTGCGGGTCGCCGCACCCGGTGGCGAATCCATGTTGTTCAGATTCTATGATCCACGTGCGTTCCGCACAGTGGTTCCCACCTTCGACAAACAGCAGCACAAAGTATTTTTCGGCCCCATCCACGGCTGCTACGTGGAGTCACGCGATACCAATCAAGCGTTGTACTTCGCACGTGACAACCAGCAGGCCTCCGCCCCCCTGCCGCTCTCTGCCGCAGCCTAGGAGCGCAAGCATCATGCTCGAGCTTGACCGCAAGCAACTGTCAACGATCGGCCATACCCAGCTGCGCAATAATCTGGCGGATTTCCTCAACCGTCACCTTGGTGGCAAAGCTCCGCTGCAGCTTGATCAATTGGATGCCGAATTGGATGCCGTAATTGCCCACTGCCAAAAAGAAGGCCTGAAAACGCAACGTGCGATCGCATCCTACGCCCTTGCCTGCTCGCTGTTTGGCAATGATCGAGTAGCGGGTGACCCCTCGATTGTTGGCATCCTTGCAGATCGCAGCAGCTCCCAGATGGATCGCGCCTTGCTGATTGAAATGTGGACTGCCGCTGCCTACAGTGATTTCCGACGCGCGCAGGGAGGCTGAACATGTTCGAATCCTTGTCCGAAGGTTTATCCAGTATCGGTGCGGCTGCAAGCGGAGCCGTGCAACAAGCGCAGCAAGCCGCCAATACCGCTGCGCAGCAGGCGGCCAACGCAGCAAAAGGCGCGATTGGTGAAGCTCAGACTGCCGTCTCCAATGCAGCCACTGCCGCCGCAGGTGCCGCCAATGGCGCGGTTGCCGAAGCACAAAAAGCTGCGCAACAAGCAATTGCCCAAGCCGGTAATGCAGCACAAGGGGCACTGCAGCAAGCAAATTCCGCACTGGACAATGCTCGCAATGCCGCCAACGACATGGCGAACAATGCGTTGAGGCAAGCCAATACGGCATTGACCCAAGCACGCGAGCAGGCCGGGGCCGCGGCACAAAATGCTCTGAAGCAAGCACATGCGGCTGTGGATGCGGCACAACAGCAAGCCAAGACGATGGTCAAAGGCGCGCTGGATACCGCCAATCAAGCTCTAGATAGCGCCATGAATACGGCCGAACAAGCCGCTCAGGAGCAAATTGGCCGCGCCATGGATATGGTCGACAGGGCCAGCGATTTGATCGAAAACGGCGTCAACCAGGCACTGGATACCGCCAACGGTGCCATCGACAATGCGCAGGAAATCCTCCGCAATGCCGCCACCAATGCCTTGCAGAAAGCCCGTAGCGAAGTACTCGATCGCGCACACGACGCATTGGGGGAGGTGCGCGGTGCGCTGGATGCGTTGCCGGCTTCATTCCCCAACCTGCCGATTGATCTACCTTCGTCCAGTTGTCCGTATGTCAATGCGCTACGCGATGCACTTGCTCGCCGTGCAGCACAAGCAAATAGCGCTTTGGGTAATGCGGTCAACGCACTCAACAATGTTGCTGGCCCACTACTGGATCAGGCCGATGACATGCTGGACCAAGCCGACGCCTTGGCCGATCAAGCCTTGGATGCGATGGATCAAGCAATGACTGCGCTGGACGACGCGCAAGCCACCGCCAACCAAGCCGCGCACCAAGCGATTGACACCGCCAAGGGGGCGGTGCAACAAGCACAGCAAACTGTGCGTGACACCGCCAAGACCGCCATCGATCAAGCCAAGTCCACCGTGAATTCGGTGCGGGATCAAGTCAACAACACCGTTAATGATGGCGTTGACAAAGCGATGGCGGTGGTAGATACCGTGCAACAGCAGGCTGGCGATGCCGCACAACAAGCTCTGGATACCGCTCAGCACGCTGCGGAACAGGCGCAACAGCAAGCCAATCAGATGGCCCAACAAGCGCTTGCCCAAGCTAACCAGGCTGCACAGCAGGCCCAACAAGCCCTCAATGGTGCTGCACAAAGTGCCCTCAATTCAGCGCAGGGCGCCGCGCAGGAAGCGGTTACCAGTGCCGGCCAGGCAGCACAGGGGGCAATCTCCAATGCTCAGGCTGCTGTCACACAGGCATCCTCTGCGGCCGCAGCTGCCGCCAACCAGGCCGTTGCCGGCGCGCAAGCAGCCATCGCCGGGGCAACTCAGGCCGTCGGCAACGCCGCCAAATCATTGGGCAATCTCAACGGCTGACATTGTGAGCCCCAGAAACTGCTGCGATTCAATGCCGTTGCAGACACAAAAAAGGCGATCCAAGATCGCCTTTTTTATTGCATATCCAGCACCCCCGAACACACTAGCCCCGCTTTCACAGGCTCATGGAATCATTTCCGTTGCCTGCCCGGGGTTGGTGATCGTGATGAGCCCACCCCACGTACACAGATTGGTGCTGATGTTATCCAATGCAGGCATTCCGCCGATCAACACAGTGGGTGCCCCCACCTTCCAAGGTGATACCACCACCGGAATACACGGCTGCGGTGTCAACACCCCCATGGCAGCGGTAGTTGCCGCGGCCACCATGGGATTACTGGGGGTGGTGCACATCCCAAACGGCATGATGTTCTTCATGGGAATGAAGTCCATGATGTTGGCTGCCGGCTGCATCCCAGACAGTACCCGTTTCTCCGGAGTTACCACCAACATCGAGGGTGCCATACCAAAGACACAGGTCAATGTCGCTAGATTGACAACCTGAATTGGCACCTACCACACTCCTCGCCCGAGAACTGACAGTGATCAGCCGCCGGTTGCCAGAATTTCGACGCGGCGATTCTCCGCGGCAAACGGATCATCCTTGTTCAACAGCTCGCTCTTGCCTTTGCCTACTGCACGCAGACGTGCAGAGGCAACGCCGTGATCGACCAGATAGCGGCGCACCGCATTGGCGCGGCGGTCGGACAAGGCCTTGTTGTATTCCGCTGAGCCCTTGCCATCGGTATGCCCAATCACCGTGAACTTGCGATCTTGCAGCTGCGGCGAGGCCAACGCGGCGGCCAGGTTGGCCATGGTGTTTTCCGAGCTGCCGGAGATCCTGTCTGAATTGAACTCGAAATTGATCTGCATATTGATCGATGCAGGCTTGGCCGGCTTGGTCGCTACCGGAGCGGGTGCTGGGGCCGTAGTCGCCATCGAAGCGGCACCCGGGCGCAATGCCCGCGTTTGCCCTGCAGATTGCTCGGCATTGTCGGTCTTCAACGTGCCGATGATGGAGTCCACCGACGGCGCTTCTTGCGCCTGCGGGGGCGTCTTCTGTGCTTCCTGAGCCAAGAGCGTACCGCAACTTGCAAACAAGGCCGCCACCAAGGCGCCATGCAAAACTGTCTTCATGATCATCGTCGCATCCTCGTCAAATTGCGGCCTGATGGCCGGATTGGTTGCGCGCATAGAGCGCACGCCAGGCAGCTGCCTGCATGAAAGCAGTTTGCACCAGGAAACCCCGGATTTCGATACCACGTTCGGCCTAGACCTGATTGTCCAAGCCACACTTAGATCAACAATACCAGCGCAAACCCCCGAGGTCATCGGGGGTTGCCGGCTGGATTCAGAAGTCACCGCAGCTACTGCGCTTCTCACTATCGAAGCAATTAGTGAGATTCGGGCGCGAGCGCACTTTGGACCATTCATTGGCCAAGGCATCCCCTGTAGAGGCCAAGACTTGATCATCCAATGTTGCGTTCACCGCACACACCGGGGCCGCACCGAAATTGCGGTCATACACATAGGTGTCGACCGTTTCGCGAATGAAATCCACCGGCGTGGAAGAAAGCTGTGGCAGCGGTATGATCTGGAATGCCGCGGCATTGCCTGGCGCTTGGACAAATTTGTAGTTCTTGGCAATCGTGCCACCGACGATCGGGTAGAACCCAACCGGTGACAGCGGCCCGGCCGGGGACGACCAGATATTGCCGCTGCCAAATACGCTCTGCTGGGTATCGCCATTGCGGAAGCCGGCCACGGTACCAGTGAAATCAGGATTTGCGCCGCCCAAATACCGCACGAAGGGATCTGCCGTGAACACCAACGTCGCTTGGGTAATGCTCAAGGTGCCAGGCATCAGCTGGAATTTATAGCCAGCCGCAGAGGTAAAGTTGCCTGTAATCGCATAATTGCCAACATCACTCGCGATAGTGGCACTGGTTGACGCCGATCCGCTGGCAACATTGGCTGCCGTATCACCCAAAATGGCACCCGTCACGGTATAGCTGAACAGGGGGTTCTCCAAGCCGTATTCACGCGTGGCGTTGTCAAAGGTGATGGTGGCAATCGGTTGCTGCACATAGATGAAGTGATTGTCGCCACCCGTCACTGTTACGCCGCAAGCACCCAAATAGGCACATCCGTACAGGTTCGGCAAATTGCCATCCCCGGCAAGACCGCCGCGAGCTTCACCCGTCCAAGTACTGGCCCATACGTGCCAATCGCCGGATGCCGTCAGCGCCGCACCCGAGACGTTCTGCAAGCGCCCCGCGGTGACCAAATCGATGTTGGTAGCGGTCACACCGGCATTGAGGGTCATGTCACCGGCCAAATTGCGAATCAGTGCATCGCCACCCGCAGTGACACCTGTCGACCCCATGCTGGACAACTGACCCGAGCTGGCATTGAAGCCCAGCGCGGAGACGCTACCAATTGCAAGGTCGTTGGCATCCTGGAACTGGAAGTTGCCACCGGCAGACCCGGCCAACGTGGTGCTGGCCACATCATTTTGTGCGAGGCCCAATTGCACGTTGCCACTCGCGTTCGCCAGCAAACTATGCGCAAGGATCGCAGCACTTGCGGTTTGCGTGATATCGCCACCACTGGCCAAGGCCAGTGTGTAATTGCCGACATTCACACCCGCCTGCAAATCAATTCCGCCACCACCACTGTTCTGCAAGGTCAAATTGCCATTACGGGTGATCGCTTCCTGCACATGAATTGCACCCGCATGCTGGCTGCTGCCAATCACCACCTCGGGTGCACTGATTCGGCCCAGCTCATCATTGCTGATGGCAAAACCATCGCCATGCCCGAGCAAAATCTGGTCAGTGATGCGATCGTAAACACCGCCGTTCGCATCCACGCCACCTGGGCGCAGGTTGACGCCAACACTGCTGTGAAGGCTGCCATCCAATACGAGGGCATCGCCACTCCCGCCGTTCGCCGCACGAATGACGATCAGGCTGTTGCCTGCATCCACCACAGCACCGGCCCCCAACCGCAGGCCAGCCGCAGTGCCTTCACCGCTCAATTCAATTCCACCGCCATTACTGGAAATGCTGACCCCATTGGCAATCGCCAGCCCATCCGAGCTTGGCGCGGTGCTACGACCACGCAGATCCACATGCCCGCTATTGGTTGCGATGGTGCCACCACCGATGCTCAGACCACTGCTAGCCCCAACCCCCGCCAGCGTAATGCTGCCAGTCGTCGTGTTGATGCCAGAAGCTGCACCCAGTTGAATGCCGCGCCCGGATGCTGCGATGCCTTGCACATTTACCTGGCCTGCCACTGTGCTGAGGGTCGCGTCAAGATTGACACCCACCCCACCTGCCGCTGAAGCGTCGCCGTTCACATCGACATTGCCACCGGCGCTATCCACGCCGCCATTGGTCAGCGAGACACCCAGTGCCGCACCGCTGCCGGTAATCGCCACCGCGCCGCCGCCACTGGTTACCTGATTATTTTGCATCAGCACGCCAGCATCGACGCCCACGCCATGAATGGTGATCGCGCCACCACTGCTGCCGACTGCAAACGGATTGCTGCCATCACCCAACTGCACACCCACGCCACCTGCACTGTTGCCGGTCACCACAATTGTGCCGCCATTGGTCGCCAGGCCCGTGCCCGTAACCCGCACACCGGCGGTGGCATTGGCCGCAGTCGCGGTGCCGTCCAGCGTGATATTGCCGCTGTTAGTCGTGATTGCCCCATTGCCCACATCCAAACCGAATGTGGCACCGGTGCCGTACAAGCCAATGGCACCCGTCGTGGTGGTGACACCTGCGCCATTGGCGAACTGAATACCCACGCCCTGCGCCGCATCGCCATGCACGATAACGTGCCCCGCACCACTACTCAGCGGTGCGGCAGACAACACCACACCCACCCCACCTGCCGCTGAAGCGTCGCCGTTCACATCGACATTGCCACCGGCGCTATCCACGCCGCCATTGGTCAGCGAGACACCCAGTGCCGCACCGCTGCCGGTAATCGCCACCGCGCCGCCGCCACTGGTTACCTGATTATTTTGCATCAGCACGCCAGCATCGACGCCCACGCCATGAATGGTGATCGCGCCACCACTGCTGCCGACTGCAAACGGATTGCTGCCATCACCCAACTGCACACCCACGCCACCTGCACTGTTGCCGGTCACCACAATTGTGCCGCCATTGGTCGCCAGGCCCGTGCCCGTAACCCGCACACCGGCGGTGGCATTGGCCGCAGTCGCGGTGCCGTCCAGCGTGATATTGCCGCTGTTAGTCGTGATTGCCCCATTGCCCACATCCAAACCGAATGTGGCACCGGTGCCGTACAAGCCAATGGCACCCGTCGTGGTGGTGACACCTGCGCCATTGGCGAACTGAATACCCACGCCCTGCGCCGCATCGCCTATCACCGTCAACGCACCAGCACCCGACGTCAGATCCACGCCGTCGGCATAGACACCGATCGCACCCGCTGCACTGGCATGACCAGTGATACTGAGCGCGCCACCACTACTATCGATAGCGTTGCCAAGTGTTCCAGGGTGCAGCACAACACCACCTGTCGCACCTTCACCGTACAACACAATATCGCCACCAGCACTGCTGACTGCGTAGTAACCAACACCACCCAACACCAAGCCCGTGGCTGCAGTGCTTGAACCGAACACATCAATCAAGCCACCGGCGCTATCAATGCCACCCGTAATGGTTGTGCCATCCGCGCTACCACCTTCGCCATGCACACGGATGTTGCCACCATTGCTGTACAGGTCACCTGCAAAATACACCCCATGTGCGGCACCAATACCTGACAGATCGATGTCACCACCGCTGATCGTCAGCGTAGTAAATGACGCAAACAAACCATCGGCATCAGTACTCTGCCCATGGATGAGCACACCGTCGGCACCTGCCGTGATGCTGCCTCCGTTGAGACTGACCCCACTGGCTGCTCCCGATCCGGTGCCATAAATGGCGACCCCCCCACTCCCCGCATCGATTGAGCTTTCACCCATCGAGACACCAGCACCGGAGCCTGTGCTGGTACCACGCAGCAATACATTACCGCCATCAGTGGTGATCGTCATTCCTGACAGGGAAATTCCAGAAACGGCACTACTGGCATAGCCATTCAGTGGATCCGACTGGCCATACATCGAGATATTGCCGCCCATGCTGAGCAAGCTTGCGCTGCCAAAATCAATGCCGCCCGAGTATGGTGAACCACCCGCCGAGTTGGCGTTGAACACCATATCCAACGGACCATTCGAAGCCGCGATGGAGAACGCGTTACCAAAAATGCTGCCGGCTGCATTCACATCGAACGACAGGCGTGCGGCGTTGTCCGAATAGATCTGCGCATCATCGAACTGCACATCCGCATTCGAGTTCAGTACTACGCTGGTTCCGTTATAGAACGCGTAATTGATTTCGGCATCCTGCACCGTGGTGCCGTACTGTGGTGCGTCTTGATTGCCCACGGCACTGCCATTGATCACGGTCAGATCAGGCGCATCCAACGTCCAACGCCCTGCGCTGCCGGAAGACCCCGCATCGACCTGCAAACCACGCAAATCAAATAGACTGTCACTGGAGGTCAGGATCGCCCCGCCCGTCGTTCCACCTCGCGCGATCAAGCTGCCAAAGGCAGCAAGATAATTGGATGCTGAAAGCGAAATCGAGCCTCCCGCTCCACTGTTTCCTTGTGCATTGATCATGCGACCCTGCGGCAGCATCACATCGAAACCGCTGCCCGTGATCTGCCCGCCATTGGTGCCGCCCGATGCCAGCACATCGACACCAAGCAATAGCGCACCAGCCCCAGCATCCAGCAGAATGCTGCCTCCGTTGCCGGCTTTCGCACTGGCACTTATTTCCGCGTAACTGGCAATACCGTTTCCGGCATTGATTTGTATGCTGCCTGCGGTCCCGGTCACGCTATTGGCGTTCAACCAAGACAGGGAATCGAAATTGACGGCGCCAGACGCTTCGATCTGGATTTGCCCGCCACCAGCAGCGCCGCTGGCATCAATGTGGCTGCCATAGCTGGCAGGATACCCATTGACGGTGTCTGCATCGTTGTGAAGGGTGACTGTGTCACCACGAATCACCACCGCACCACCCGCGTAGGCACCACCCGAGACATCAATGCTGCCGGGGATGAAATCGGTGCTGGCGTCGGTCAGAATTCCAGGTGACCCAACCATTACATCGCCATCGGTCGTCAGCTCCACCCGGCCACCTCGAGTGCTAACACCGCGTGCACGCAATGTGCCTCCGGCAATGATGAGGCCACCGGTCGCACTCGCAGTCATCGCCGTACGCATCTGGATCTGCCCACCATCGGCAGTGATATTCCCGGTATTGGCCACCATCGGAAGCACTGGCCCGGGGCAAGGCAAAGATGGGCATCCAAATGATCCCGGTTTCGCAATTCCTGGGCCAGTGATGGTCAGCATCGTCAGACCGTCGCCTTGAAAATCCAAGGTCACGCTTTCTGCCGAGCCAAATAGCACACTGCCACCGGGAGTGGTGATATCGCCTTGATTGAGTATCTGTCGCCCCAACAGCGCCACGGTTCCCTTAGCTGAAGTGTTGATCTGAGCACCGTAATCAACCATGACAGATTGATCGCCCACATTGGTCATCGGCTCAAACTGATAGTGCCCGCTGTCCACGCCAGTGAGGAAATTGGCATCGCTGATGTCCATGGTGGATGCCACCAGCCCACCGACGTTGACCACCGAACCACTACCGAAGGTAATGCCTGACGGATTGATCAGGAACACATTGCCGTTTGAGGACAACGTGCCATCGATGAACGACTGGGAGATACCGTAGCCGCCACCAACAACGCGATTCAATGTCACGCTGTTGGCACCGAACTGCTGGTCAAAATTGACCGTGAAGCCGTAGGCGATACTGAATGAATCCCAGTTGATGATTGCGCCCTTGGTGGTCTGGGTCACCGTCATGACGATATCGCTGTTGTTGATTGTTGCAGCACCAGAAACGACGTTGCCATTTTCAGGCAGGCTCTGTGCCATGGCGGGTAGTACTGGCATCGCCATTGCAGCCACCAGCGCCGCGGCCAACTTCCGACGCCGCAGACTCTGCAATTGTTCGCGATGTGTCTTGTTCATGCGCATTGCCAGTTCTCCTCAAAATGCTTTTTGGATCGACCAAAACACGCGAGGATTACGATCCCCGCCATCGGTCAGGCCCGGCCCGGTTTCGCGCCAGGCGATACTCAAATTGATCGTGACCTTGTCGGGCTTACTCCAATTGAAGCCCAGGCCATAGCCGCGCAGACTGCGTGAAACATCACCATCGAGTGGCCGTGGCGTATGGAATTGATCGCCATGTGCGGCGTCATAAAATGCGAACAAGGTCGATTCTGGCTTCAGCGCAAAACGCAGCTCTACCGTCCCCAGCCAACCATCGTCGACCAGCACCTCACCCGTGGCATATGCGCGTACCGCCTTGGGCCCGCTCAAGGACAGCTTTTCGTAGGTATCCAGATTCTTGCTGGCGCGCTGCATGCCGCCACCCACGAACAAACTGAACTTGGGTGCGAGATATTGCAGCCGCGCAAATTGCAATGTGAACTTGCTGAAGCCACCCTCGGTGTCATAACCGAACGGAGGCTTGTCGAAGGCTTGGCTCATGGCATCGCGCAAGTTCAGAGTGCCGTGATAGGCCATTGCGTTCAGACTGGTATAGCCGCCGCCGCCAAGCCGATCGCGATTTTCCAGCGAAATGCCAAGGCCGCCGCCGTTGATGCGTTTGCGGGTTTCATACCCGACGGCCTCAAACCGATCGGTCAGTGACTTGCTATCCAGCACTCCACGCAAAAACAGGTTGGTACTGCGCTGGCGAATGATCGGATAGCTGAAAGAAAGGTCTGCCACATTACCCACGCCGGTGGGCTTGAGCGGCGCAAATGGCCCACCCAATTCGTATTGCACGCGCGCCAAACCGCCACCAATGCGCAAGCCGGAGTAACCCACTGGCGATTCGTAGGAAATGCGCCCGAATGCGGTGTGCATGCCTTGCGCGGCCATGATGCGCAGATCGAGATTATCGCCGCGCTCGAACGGGCTGGCCCAACGCATGCTGCCGGTCAAGCGGTAGCGACCGGAATCGCGGGTGCCGTAATCATCCAGTTCAAGACCAAACTTGAGCCGGTCACGCTCACTCACCACGACCTTCAAATCGGTGGCTCCCGAGGTGGTGCCTGCCGAGATGGCTGACTGCGGTTTGATCCCTGGCAGATCCGACAGCAACAACATGGCGCGCTCGTAATTGCGGCTATTGAGCGGCTTGCCAGGTTCCAGGATGGCCAAGGTCTTGGCAACGCGCTCTTTATGCAGTGGCGTTCCGGGGGCAAGTTCAATATTCACATCGCCCAGCTGGCCTTCCACCACTTGCAGCTTGACGCGCCCGTCCTTGACCTCCTGCACCGGCACGAATACTTGCACCAGCGCCAAGCCGTGCTTGCGATAGACATCGGTGGCTTTGGCCGCAATTCTTTCCAGATCCTGGAAGGTTACATTCTGGCCAATCATGCCTGCCGCTGCTGCTTGCAGTTCGCTTTCGGGAACGCCGGTAGCGCCGGCAAACTCCACCCCTTGCAGGACGAAGCTAGCCTGTGTCTGCGCAGCCATTTGCGGCTCTGCCAGTGCTTGTGCTTGCTGCGGCGTGGAGACAGCGGTTTGTTGCGGTCCCGCCTCGCTTCCTTCTGCAGCCTGCGCCAACGGCATACAAGCCAACAACAGCGCTGCAGTCAGCAGATTCCTGTGCATGTTCTGGGTATCCATGGTGTTCGTCCTGTGCCCCTGCCCGAACCGCTTCACTTGACCACCTGCAAGCGCCAGTTGCCGATCAAATTGAACGGTGCCCAGTAGTAGGGGTGCGTGGTTTCCGGGTTGGCCATCACTGCAAGCTGCGCCTGCTGCATGGCGTCTTGCACCTCCAAGCCTTTGGCAAGGTCGGTATAGAGGGTGGTCATCAATTCTTCGGTGGCAGCATCGGACACCGGCCACAACGACACCAACAAGGTTGATGTCCCGGCTGACAAGAACGAGCGGGTGAAGCCCAGCACTTCGTCGCCATTTTCAACGCGCCCCAATCCGGATTCGCAGGCAGACAGTGCCACCATCGCCACGTTGTTCAATTTCATGCCCAACACATCTTTTGCTTCCAAGTAGTTGGCTTGGCCATTTTCATCGGCCAGCAACACTTTGGAATGCAAGGGATCCAAGGTGTCCGCCATGGCATGGGCAGCGATGTGCACCAACTTGGCGTTCGGTGCATTGGCTTCGAAATTATCTTTGCTGGCCTGCTCGCGGAAGAACAACTTGGCACCCGGAAATTCCTTTGCCAACTCGTGCACTTCTTTTTCTGCACCGGGCAGTGGGTTGGCCACCTCCGGGTTAACCGCCGGATTGCCGAATGCCAGCAATTGCGCGCTGGTGGTAGGGGTGCGCTGCGCCAAGCGCGCCGCCACGCTGATCGAGGGCGCAATCGACATCGGATTGCGTTGGATCAGGTACTTGCCATCCAAGCGCAGGGCTTGGAATGGCAAGTAATGCAGCGGCCCATGCGGCACGATGATGATGCGCTTGCCCGCTGGCACACCCAAGGGTGCCAGCAACAGCTGGCCGATCTTGTCGCTGACCGTTTGCGCGCTGGGGCTCAAACGAATCAGCGCATCCCGATAGGCGTCGACCAAGCGCACCAAATCCTTGCGTGGCAAGGTCACCGGAAACTTCACCTCGCGTACGCCGTCCTTGGACAACACCCATGCCACCAAGCGATCCGGCAAGGTGTGATAGGCCACCACCACTTCGTCAGGCTTGAGCATCGCCTGCAAGGTCTGGGCATCGAGTGCGGTTGCCTCACCACGGTCGAGATCGGCACGCCCCGCCACCGCATCCAGCAGCGCACGCGAACGGCTGCGCTCACTGATATCGAACGCCTGATCGGCCTGCCCCAACTTGCTGTGCAGCGAGATCGCACGCTCGAATACTGCCTGCAAATCAGAGAACAAGCCCATCTTGAACTCATCACTGCGGAACTGCGAGCGCGCCTTGTCGAATACGCCAATCGCCTGATCCAGGGATTGTGCGGCATCGGTATCCTGCCCCAAGGCAGCCTGGCTCTTGGACATGCCATCCAATGCCCATGCACGATAGAAATCTTCATCGCCATCGGCCGGCGCATTGGCCAATTGCTGGTACAACGCCAAGGCTTCGGCCGGTTTCTGCTCGGCTAGCAGCAGACGCCCGCGGGTACGCTGCAGTTGTGCACGCTGCCTTGCATCGGCCGGCTCCTTGATGGCATCCAAGGTACTGCGCGCGCGCGCCAAATCTCCTGACAAGATCAGGGCATTGCTAAGTGAGGCATCGACCAGCGGGCGGAAGCGATCAGAGCTTTCACCCTGTGCCTGTTCGTACAACGCGATTGCCTCGGCGTAGTTGGCTTGGCGTGTGCGCACATCGCCTAGAATCTTGCGCGCCGGCCCATTGACCTGGGTGGGGTCTTGGCCGGGGTACTTCAGCGCCAGATTGGCGAATTGTTCGGCGCGCTCCAGCTGGCCGCCGTAACTGAACGCGATGGCCAGATCGCGATACGCCTTGCCCAGCAAATCTTTATTTCCGGTTTGCAGTGCCACATGCAAAGCCTTGCTGGCGGCCTGGGCACTTTCGCGGAACTCGCCTTTTTCCGCCAACTCCACGGCTTGACTGCAATAGGCGTAACCGTCCAGTTTGACCTTCTCGCGATCATAGAGTGCGGCACCATCGGCCGCCATCGACAACGCGGTATCCGCATCTTCCAGCTTGCCCAATGCAAGTAGCGCAGTCCTGGTGTCGTTTTCAGCAACATCCGAAACTGCTGACGCCGCCGAGACTTGCGGATCCTGCAGTGCAAGTGGCGAGGCAGCAGGGCCTTGCTGCCGCGTACTGATTTCAATATTCCGTGCCCCCGCATCCGGCGCACACCCAGCGTGCACGATGGGACTGGCAAGTGCCAAGCTCAACACGGTGAGAATGAGGCTCGAAGCAGAATTCGCTGCGCGTACCATGCGATAAACTCCCAACAGACGATGCAGGCGCAACCTGCGAATGTGATGGAGTCTAAAATTCCGGCATCGGCCTATCCTATTCGCGATAAGGCATAGCACCAATTGCGTATGCTCATCTGTCCGGATAGGGTAAAAATGCCGTTGGCACTGCAGATGCCTGCACCAAGCCACCTCAATCGTGGTCAGTACACGCTCCCCGTACACAACTTTCAGACCCGTTCGTCTGATCTATACGTTGTTACAGGATGAATCCGGCCAACAGGGCTCATTGCAGCCCAACTAGGATGATCTGGTTGGCAACAAAAGGCACGATCCTTTCGATTGTCCTGACTACTGAATCGGGCTGGACAGCAAGTTCGGATGCCGTACCTGGCCGCTGCCATGCACTACAAAACGCTCAATGGTCAGAGACTCCACGCCCATCGGCCCGTAGGCGTGCAGGCGCGTGGTGGAAATGCCGATTTCCGCACCCAAGCCCAGCTGCCCGCCGTCATTGAAGCGCGAGCTGGCATTGACCATCACAGCCGAGCTGCGAATGGCGCGCACGAAGGCATCCGCAGCGGCGGCATCGTCGGTGACGATGACTTCGGTGTGGTCGGAGGTGTATTGCTGGATATGCGCGATGGCCGCATCCAGGCTATCCACGACCCGCACCGCAATGATGAGATCCAGAAACTCGGCGGCGTAATCGGCGTCGCTGGCCGCCACCACACTGGCATCGAAGGCTTGCGTGACTGCATCGCCACGCACTTGCACGCCACGCTGCTTGAGTGCGGCCAATGCAGCCGGCAAGAAAGCATCGGCAATATCGCGATGCACCAACAAGGTTTCCAGCGCATTGCACACCCCCGGGCGCGAGGTCTTGCCATCCAGCAGCAAGGCCAGTGCGTTGTCGCTATTGGCAGCGCGATCCACGTACAAATGGCAGACGCCCTGGTAGTGCTTGATCACTGGCACGCGGGCATGTTCGGCCACGAAGCGGATCAGGCTTTCGCCGCCGCGTGGAATGGCCAGGTCAACCAGGTCGGTGAGCTGCAACAACTCCAGGACATGTTCGCGCGCGGTATCGGTAATCAGCGAGACCGCCGCCGTGGGCAATCCCGCATTGCGCAGCGCCGCATGCAGGCAGGTGGCAATTGCGGCATTGCTGTGCGCGGCTTCCGACCCACCGCGCAACAGCACCGCATTGCCAGCTTTCAGGCATAGCGCTGCGGCTTCGGCCGTCACATTGGGGCGCGCTTCAAAAATCATCGCAATCAGGCCCAGCGGGATGCGCTGGCGTTGTACTTGCACGCCATTGGGGCGGGTGTCACTGCGTGTGATTTGGCCGAATGGATCAGGCTGCGCCGCCACTTCACGCAGGGCGGTCGCCATACCCTGCACGCGCACCGCATCCAACAGCAGCCGGTCCAAGGTTGCGTTGCTGGCACCCCCTTCGCGGGCTGCCTGCATGTCCAACGCATTGGCGCTGAGGATGCTGACGTGCCCTTCCAGCAACTGCGCGGCCATGTCTTCCAGCAAGGCGCGGCGCTGCGCGCCACTACAAGCGGCGATCACACTCTGCGCCTGCCGCGCGGCCACGGCCAGATTGCGCACATATCCACTCATGCGGTTGCGTCCTGTTGCAGCAAAACCAGATCATCGCGATGGATCATCGCCTCGTCATAGCGGAACCCCAGCACACGCTCGATGTCGCGGCTGTGTTGGCCGGTGATGCGCGCACTGTCTTGCGCGTTGTATTGCGCCAACCCGTGGGCCAATGCATCCCCCGCCTCGTTGCACACCAGAACCACATCGCCGCGGCGGAAATCACCCGCCACGCGGCGCACACCACCGGGCAACAATGACGCGCCACGCAGCAGTGCCGCCTGCGCACCGGCATCCACGGTCAATGTGCCGGATACCGGCGCATGCCGCAGCCATTGTTTGCGCGATGACAAACGGTTGCCTTGCGCCGCGAACAAGCTGCCGTGCAATACGCCCTGCGCCAGGGCGGCCACGGTAGCGGCATCGCGGCCACAAAACAGTGCGGTGGCGATACCGGCCATCGCCGCCTTGTCGGCAGCCTCCACTTTGGTGCGCATGCCGCCGGTGCCCAATGCGCCCGCCGCGCCCGCCATCGCCAACACGTCTGGCGTGATGGTGCGAATGTAAGTGAGCGGGACGGCGTCGGGGTGGTGTTGCGGATGCGCGCTGTACAAACCGCCGATATCGGTGGCGATCAACAACACATCGGCATCCACCAGTGAGGCCACCGCCGCCGCAAGGTTATCGTTGTCGCCCAACTTCAATTCATCCACCGCCACCGTGTCGTTTTCATTCACTACCGGCACTGCCCCCAGCCGCAGCAACTCCAGCAACGCGCTGCGGGCATTGAGATAACGGCGGCGGTTGCGCAGGTCATCGTGGGTCAACAACACTTGCGCCACCGGTGCCTCGAAGAAGCGTTGCCACAGTGCAATCAACTGCGCCTGCCCGAGTGCCGCCAAGGCTTGTTTCGCCGCAATCGTGGCCGCTGCATCCTTGCCATTGGCCAGCAGCGCACGCCCGGCGGCGACTGCGCCGGACGACACAATCACCACTTCGCGTCCGGCTTGCCGGCTGGTCAACACAAACTGCGCCAAGCCCAACGCAAAGCGCGGGCTCAAGCCACCGCCATCGGCAGCAAGCAGGCTGCTGCCCACCTTCAGCACCGCACGTTTCCATGCGGGAAGAGGCTGCGATGCAAAGGTGCTCATGATTCAGGCCAGCGCCTCCCAGCGCATGTGCAAGGTATCCAACCGCAGATCGGCCGCCGCACCGGGAGAGGTGCGCACTTGCAGGGAACCCTCCGGCGTGCGCCCCAAGCCCGCGCTGTCGGCCGCGGCCGCCGCGGCTTGGTAGGCTTCGCGAAACGGCACACCGGCAATGGCGGCTTCCACCGCCACGTCGGTGGCGTACATGCCCGAATCCATCGCGGCACGCAGCTTGTCCGGGCGCCATTCCAGATTGGCCAATAACGCCGGCAACAATTCCAATGCCGCCAAGCCCCGCGCAAAGCCGTGCACGATGGCGGGCTTGCTGTTTTGCAGGTCGCGGTGATAGCCCGATGGCAGCGACAACAATTGTTCGATTTCGGTCCGCGCCGCCGCCACGCTGGCATGGGTGGCGCGCATCAATTCGATCACGTCGGGATTGCGCTTGTTGGGCATGATCGAGCTGCCGGTGGTGTACTGCGCCGGCAACGCCACGAAGGCATATTCGCCACTGGTGAACAGCGACAGATCCCACGCGATGCGACGCAAATCCAAAGTCGCGCTACCCAGTGCTTCCAAGGCCGCCAGCTCGAATTTGCCACGCGAAAGTTGCGCGTAGACCGGTGAGATCTGCATGCGCGCAAAACCCAGCGCCTGCGTGGTGTGTTCGCGATCCAATGTCAAGTTGACGCCGTAGCCGGCCGCCGTGCCCAGCGGGTTGCAGTCAACCAAGGCAAACGTGCTGTGTGCGCGAATGGCGTTATCGATGAACGCCTCTGCCCAGCCCGCCCACCACATGCCAGCGGATGACACCACCGCACGCTGGATATGGGTATAGCCGGGGATCGGCAACATCGCTTCGGCAGATGCGCGGTCCAATGCCACCTTGGCGATATCACGCGACAATTCGGCAACACGCGCCAATTTTTCTTTCAGCCACAGCCGTGTGGCCACCAGAATCTGGTCGTTGCGGCTGCGCCCGGTGTGGATCTTGCGGCCGGCATCGCCCAAGCGTTCGGTGAGCCGCGCTTCGATGGCGGAATGGCAATCTTCGTACTGTGCATCCAGCACGAATGCACCGGTACTGAAGTCCTCGGTGAGCTGCGCCAGTTCACGCTTGAGCGCCGCCAACTCGTCTGCGCTGAGGATGCCGACGTGCTGCAAGCCTTCGGCATGCGCGGTGCTGGCAGTGATGTCGTGCAGGAAGAATTCGCGATCCAGGATCACATCGTCGCCCGCAAGAAAACGCTGGATTTGTGCGTCCACCGCCACACCGGGTTTTTGCCAAAGCAGGGTTGTCATGCGGCGTGCTCCAAAGGGATTCCTGTCATCTCATCCAACCCGCACGCAAGATTGATGTTCTGCACCGCTTGCGTGGCCGCGCCTTTCAACAAATTGTCTTCGGTGGCCACCACCACCAAACGCCGGCCATCGCCACTCAAGGTAAAGCCGCCAATTTCGACATGGTGACGGCCTGCAATCCGGCTGACCCACGGCGCTGCCTCTTGCACATGCACCAAGGGCTCGCCCGCATAGCGATTGCGATAGCGCGCCAGCACTTCATCCAAATCAAACGCGATCGACAGATGCAAATTCGCAGTCAACGTGATGCCGCGAAAATGCGGTGCCACATGCGGCATGAACTCCACCGCATGCCCCAACTGCCGGGATACTTCGCGCTCGTGGACATGCTCGGTGAGTGCATACGGCATCAGGTTGTCGCGCAGCAATTCCACATTGTTCTTGTCGCTGGGCGTGGTGCCGGCACCGGAATAGCCGGACACGCCAAAACACTGCACCGGGCCATCCAGCACAGTGCGCATCGGTGCGATAGCCAACTGCATCGCGGTGGCATAGCAGCCCGGATTGCTGATCCGGCGCTGGCCTGCGTAGTGATGGCGGGTCAACTCCGGCAGACCGTAATACCAGCCGGGGTCGAAACGGTAGTCGGCCGACAGATCAATGAGGATCGGGTCCACGCCCGCCGCGTCGAATGCCTGCACGATGGCGGAGGCCTTGCCATTGGGCAGCGCCAGGAGCACCACATCGGCGCCGAGGGTTGGCAAGTCTTCGTGCGCTGGATTGCAGTAGCGCAATTGCCCCGAGTAGGCAACGTTGTGGTCCGCCAAGCGCTGACCGTCCCATTCGCGCGAGGTGACAAACGCCAGTTCCAAGCGCGGGTGTGCGGCAATCAAGCGAATCAATTCCGCGCCGGTATGGCCGCGCGCACCGACCAGGCCAACTTGCAACGCGCTCATACGGGTTCTTCCAAGGTGGCCGGGCGTTTTGCGCATAGCTGCACATAGCGTTCGATCCGGTCAAACCCGACGCGGCCATACCAATACACCTTCCATTTGTCCTGTTTGATGCAGCCATCGGATTCCGCGTAATAGAACGGATTGACTGCATTGCCGTGGCGCGAACGCCAGAACAACATCGGGTTTTGCTCGCGCATCACCAACCACACCGCACGTCCTAGGCCTTCACCTTGTGCATCGTCCAGCACCGCAAATTTATCCAGATAAATGCCGGCATCCTCCTGGGTCAAAATGACCGCGGCACGGTAATTTTCACTGACGTAGGCACGGTGCAACTGCGTGCATTCGAAATAGTCCGGCAGCAATTTCCGGCCAAACGCCGAGTCAATCAATCCACGCAGACGTGGCAAGTCGAAATCCGCCCACGATGCGCCCTGCAGAACACGTTCACCGCGCCGCACCAGCGTGCCCGAGCCTTTGTGGGTGAACAATTCCTTGGCCAATTCCGATGGCTTGGTGATCGACACCGAGGAGGCCAACGGCAGGCCTTCCAGCAAGCCCTTGATTTGTTCGATCTTCACCCGCATACCGCCTTCAATCCACGGCTGCTGCATCAGGTGGTCGTATTCGGTGGACAGATTGATCGAATCAATGATGCGCCCTTGTGCATCCAGCAGCCCGCCGGTACCGGTCAGGAACACGATCTTGTACGGCTGCAAAACCTGTACCAATTCGTTGGCGGCAAAATCGGCATTGACGTTGAGAATCTGCCCGCCCACGGTCTCACCCAATGAGGCGATCACCGGGATCGAACCCGATTGCAGGCTGGCCTGGATAGGCGCCAAATCCACGCGCTTGACCTGGCCCACCAACCCCAGGCGCTCGCGGTCCAGGTAGTCGGCTTCAAACACGCCGCTGACAATGCTGGTCGCGCGGGCATCGGCCGCTTGTAGGGCTTCGACCAACTTCAAGTTCTGCGCATGGAACACGCGGCGCACGATGGCCAACGCTTCCGGCGAGGTCACGCGCAAACCATCGATGGTGTTCTTTTCGATACCGGCCGCCGACAGCTCCACATCCAATTGCGGGCCGGCGCCATGGATGACGATGGGCGTCAGGCCCACGTCCTGCAAAAACGCCAGCGATGAGACCAGCGCATCAAGGTCATCGCGCAACACTGCGCCGCCCACCTTGACCACCGCAAAGCGCGCGGCATCCAATTGCGAGAAACGCTTCAAGTACTGCGAAATTTCCTTGGCGCTGCCCATGCTGGACAGCAACCGCACAATGGTCTGGCGGGTTTGCGGGTCGTGCACGGCATGCGAATTGAGGATCGGGGTCACGGCAAATCCACTGTCAAGGTCATTGTCAAAGAATGCGGACGATGGCGTCGGCATAGCGCTGAAGTTGCGCCAGTGCCACCCATTCGTCGGCGGTGTGCGCCTGTGCAATATCGCCAGGGCCATACACGAATGCGGTCAAGCCGGCTTGCGAAAACAACGCGGCCTCGGTCCAGAAATCCACCGCGTTGCCCACCGGCAAGTACAGCGATTCGGCGAGTGATTGCGCGGCTTGCCGGCGCTGTTCGGCATACGTCGCATCGCCCGCAGGCAATGACGGGCCACGGAAGGTTTCTTGGTAGCGGTCCAGCGCGCCGGGGGCAGCACACGTGCCAAAGCGCGCATGCAGCGTGTCGATATCGTGGGAGGGCAAAGGCCGAAACCCGAAGCGCACTTCCGCGCTGGGTGCGATCACATTGGCCTTGATCCCCCCTTCCACCCTGCCAATATTGAAGCGCAAGCCCTGCAAGCCAGCGAAGCAGTGATTGGCTTCGCTGGCTACAAAATCCAGCGCCCCGCCGCCCCAGCGCATGGCCTGATGCAGCGCATTGGCATGCAGCGCATTCGCGCCGGACGCATGCCCCGCCTCGCCTTTGAATTTCAGCAAGACCGAGCTGATCCCGCGATGCGCCAATACCGCTTCGCAGCGCGTGGGCTCAGCGATAATGGCTTCAGAAAAGCCGTGATCGCTACCCAGGAATGCAGCAATGCAACGCGGATCATTGGCTTCCTCATCGGAGGAAAACAAAAACGCCGCATCCCCCTGCGTGGCATTGGCTGCGGCAATCAGCCCGGCTGCCGCGCCCTTGATATCGCAAGCACCAAGGCCAATGGCGCGATCGGCGCTGACCCGCAACGTAAACGGGTCGGCACTCCAGCCCTCCGACGAGGGCACCGTATCCAGATGCACATTGAAGACACGCCGCGGATTGCCACGCACCGCCAGCAGCGACACTGCGCCGTCACCGTGGTCAGTCACCTCACAACGATACCCCGGCAACTGCGCGCGGATGTAGTCGAAGATCCCGCCGCTACCAATCAGGCGCGGCGGGTTGCGGGTGTCGAAGGACACCAAGGATTCGAGATGCTGAAGAATGGTATTGAGCATGGCTTAGCGCTGCGCGTTGACCCCGGCCCACAACGTGCTGCTCATCCCGAACAACTTGATGAAACCCTCGGCTTCCTCCACGCCCCAATCGGCCGATTGCGCATAGGTGGCGCCCTTGCTGTTGAGGATATGCGCGGAGCGCACCGCTACCGCGTCCACGCGACCGCCGTGGGTACGCAACACCACTTCGCCATTGACCATGCGCTGCGAGGACGCCAGGAAGGCTTCAAGATCGGCCTTGATGGGGTCGTGATAGAAGCCTTCGTACACCAGCTCCACCCACTTGCGCGCAACTTCGGGCTTGAAGCGGTTTTGCTGTTTGGACAGCACCGCTTCTTCCAGCGCGCGATGCGCGGTGAGCAGTGCGATCAGGCCCGGCGCTTCAAACACGATGCGACCTTTCAGTCCAATCGTGGTATCGCCGGTGTACATGCCGCGGCCCACGCCGTATTGCGCAAACATCGTATTGAGTTTGGCCAGGATTTTTTCGCCGGCGAGTACTTGCCCATCCAGCGCCACCGCCTGCCCTTGTGCAAACCGCAAGCTCACCTCCATTGCCTCGGCCGGCCACTGCTCGCGGCGCGCGCACCAACCACGCGCACCGTCGCCGGGGGCTTCCCAACTGTCAATTTCGCCACCGGACATGGTCAGGCCCAGCAGGTTTTCATTGATGGTGTACGCCTTCTGCTTGGCACGCACAGCAAAGCCGCGATCTTCCAGATACGCCTGCTCATAGGCGCGGGTTTGGGTGTGCTCTTTTTGGATTTCACGGATCGGCGCAACGATGCGGTACTGGCCCTGCGACTTCACTGCCAAGTCAAAGCGCACCTGGTCATTGCCCATGCCGGTGCAGCCATGCGCGATGGCATTGGTACCCAATGCTTTCGCCCGCGCCAGCGCGGCATCCACGATCAGATAGCGGTCCGACACCAATAGCGGATATTGCCCCTGATAGCCTTCGCCGGCCCACACGAAGGGTTTGACGAAATCATTCCACAGCGCCGCGCCGCCATCGATGGTGACATGCGATGCCACCCCCAGTTCGGCCGCACGTGCTTCGATGGTGGCGCGCTCCTCGGCACTCACGCCGCCGGTATCGGCAAACACGGTGTGCACCTGCCAACCCTGTTCTTGCAGATAGGGCACGCAAAAACTGGTGTCGAGGCCGCCGGAAAAGGCGAGAACGATGTCTTTGGAATCAGCAGCAGTCATGTGAGATCTCGGTGTCTATCCCCCCTGTTTGCAGGGGAGGGTTGGGGGGGGCTTGATCTTGGGAAATTCAGCGCAGCAGCGCCGCCATGATGGCTTTCTGCACATGCAGGCGATTTTCGGCTTCGTTGATGGCGATACAGCGCGGCGAATCCATCACCGCATCGGTGGCTTTGACATTGCGACGCAGCGGCAAGCAGTGACTGAACACACCGTCATTGGTCAGTGCCATCTTGGCTTCGTCCACGATGAAGTGCCGGTATTGGTCGCGGATCGGTTTTTCCGGTGCCCAGTTGCCGAAGTACGGCAGCGCGCCCCAGCTCTTGGCATACACCACATCCGCGCCGGCATACGCGCTTGCGATGTCGTGACTCACGGTCAGCGAGCCGCCGCTTTCCGCAACGTTGTCGCGTGCCCAGCCCATGTAGCGCTCATCCAATACATACTGTTCGGTGGGGCATAGCAACGTCACGTCCATTCCCATGCGCGTGGCAATGGTCAGCGCCGAATTGGCCACGGCGGTATTCAGCGGCTTGGGGTGGTAGGTCCAGGTCAGCACGTATTTCTTGCCGCGCAAATCACTGCTGCCAAAGTGCTCTTGCAGGGCCAGTGCGTGCGCCAATTCCTGGCAGGGGTGGGTGATGGTTTCCATATTGATCACCGGCACCGTGGCGTATTTGGCGAAACTCCTGAGTACGATGTCCTGGCGGTCGTACTGCCAATCCACAAACTTCGGAAACGCGCGCACGCCGATCAAATCCACATAGCGCGCCAATACCCGCGCCACTTCGGCGATGTGTTCCTCGGTGTCGCCGTCCATCACCGTGCCCAAATCGAATTCGATCGGCCACGCATCCTTGCCCGGCTGCAGCACGATGGCATGGCCACCCAGCTGGAATGCGCCCAACTCGAAACTGGTGCGGGTGCGCATTGACGGGTTGAAAAACACCAGCGCGATGGACTTGCCCTTCAGCGCATCCCCCAACTTGTTGCGCTTGAACTCGGCGGCCTGCATCAACAACGCGTTGAGGTCGGCGCGGCTCCAGTCTTGGGTATTGAGAAAGTGCTTCATGGGTTGGTTTTCGATATGGGCAGAAGGAAAGTGGAGGGCTGAAACGCAAAAACCCAGCCGCCAGGCTGGGTTTTCGGAAAAGTGACGCATGAACGCGATCCGGATTACCCAGCTGGAAATGGCGTTTCCGGTCGGCGCGCACGCGACGTCATGCCGGAGGCCATCCGGGCGGTGTCAGCGTAGCGCGTGGAAAGGTGGGCGTTCATTGCAGCGGGAATGGTCGCATGCCGCGTCTGATAGCACAAGCGCAATCAATCGAAAGGATGTGGTGTGATCGAAATGCGGATGCGCAAGCGATTACCGGGATCGCGGTCCATACGGGTGCGGAACTTGCTGCCGCGGTACATGTAATCCACGTCATAGGCAAGCGTGCGGCGAAATTCCTTTTCCACTGGCTCGACTCTGCAATTTTGCAAGCCAGCCGCCCGCTCTTCGGCATTGGTACCGGTACTGGAGAGGCGATCTTTGACTGAATTGACGATGCGCGCCAAGGTGGTGCCTTTGTCGGCATCCCTCACATCACAGACCCGTTCCATACTGGTGGTACGCAGCACCTGATACACCGGCCGCACCGACAAGACTTGCGCATAGTCGTAACGCACGTTTTCAAACGGCAATGTCACTTCACGCGGAGCGTCTTGCGCGCACACCGCACCGCCAACGAGCAACCCCGCAGACAGGCACAACACTGACATCCCATGGCGCAAGCTCATGACCCAAGTTTATCGGGCTGTCAGGGCAATCGAATGAATCGCCGCTGTCGCAGCGGCACGGCGGCGTTCGCCCAAGGCACCGTTACAATGGTGCATCCCACGCGCCTACTGCCATGAGCCTCTTTCTTTACAACACTCTGAGCCGCCGCCCCGAACTTTTCGTCCCGCTGGCTGCCAACTGCCCCACGATGTACGTCTGCGGCCCCACTGTTTACAACTACGTGCATATCGGCAATGCACGCGGACCGGTGGTGTTTGGCGTGCTGGCGGCGCTGCTGCGGCGGCGCTTCGGTGGCCTGCGCTATGCCCGCAACATCACCGACGTGGACGACAAGATCAACGCGGCGGCAAAAGCACTGGGCACGCCAATCAGCACGATCACCGACAAATACAGTGCGGCCTATCGTGACGACATGGCCGCGCTGGGCGTGAGCGGCGAATTTGCCCCCGATATCGAGCCGGAAGCCACAAGGCATATCGACCAGATCATTGCGATGATCGAACGCCTGATTGCCGATGGCCACGCCTACGCCGCCGAACATCACGTGTTGTTTGCAGTGGGTAGTTTCGCTGGCTACGGCAAGCTCTCGCGCCGCGATACCGACGACATGCTGGCCGGCGCTCGCATCGACGTGGCTCCCTACAAACACGACCCCGGTGATTTCGTGCTGTGGAAACCCTCCAGCGACGATCTGCCCGGCTGGGACTCTCCGTGGGGCCGTGGCCGCCCGGGTTGGCATATCGAATGCTCGGCGATGGCGGCGGCGCATCTGGGGCCTACCATCGACATCCATGCCGGTGGCATCGACTTGCAGTTCCCGCATCACGAAAACGAAGTGGCGCAAAGCGAGTGCGCGCACGGCGGCGCACCGTTCGCACGCTGGTGGCTGCACAACGGCATGCTCAATTTCGGCGGCGCCAAGATGGCCAAGTCGGTGGGCAATATCCAGCGTGTGCATGATCTGGTGCGGCAGCACCCGCCGGAAGCACTGCGCTATGCGCTGCTGTCGGCGCACTACCGGCAGCCGCTGGAGTGGTCGGATACGCTGATCGAACAATGCGTGCGCACACTGGACCGCCTGTACGGGACACTGCGGGACTTGGCCGATGTGCAGGCCACTGCCGTGATCCCCGCCAGCATTGACGCGGCGCTGGACGACGACCTCAACACCCCGGCGGCGCTGGCGGAAATCGCGCGGCTTGCCGGTGAGGCACGCAAGGCCACCTCGCGTGAGGATCGGACCACGCTGAAAGCGCAATTGCTGGGCGCAGGCAAGGTGCTGGGCTTGTTGCAGCAAGCACCTGCCGAATGGTTCGCGCGCGGCGTGTCGGGGGATGACGATGCGCGTATCCAAGCATTGGTGGACGAACGCGCCGCTGCCAAGCAAGCCCGCGATTTCGCCCGTGCCGATGCGCTCCGCGGCCAGCTCGCCGCCGAAGGTATTCTGCTGGAGGACACGCCGCAAGGTGTGCGCTGGAAGCGAGCATGAACACTTCCCCCTTCCCTCTCGAACCCACTGCTGCCGACGCCCAAGCCGCAATTGCAGATGAATTCGGCTTCTTCGGTGATTGGTCGGAACGCTACCAGTACCTGATCGACTTGGGTCACAAGCTGCCGGAGTTTCCGGAAGACTGGAAAACCGACGCGCACCGTCTGCACGGCTGCACCTCGCTGGTGTGGATCGTTGGCGAAGGCGATGCCGACAAACTGACCTTCCATTCGATCAGCGACTCGGTGATCGTCTCCGGCCTGATTTATCTGGCACTGCGCGTGTATTCCGGCCGCAGTGCACAGGAGATTCTGGCCACCACGCCGGACTACATCACACACATTGGCCTTGCCAAGCACCTGTCCCCTACCCGCAGCAATGGCCTGGCCGCACTGCTGGCTTTTATCCGCAATCGTGCAGAGCTTGCCCTGGGCGGCGGATGAACCCATCACTGCCATCGCCGCTGCGCAGCGTCGGGTTCCGCTGGCTGTTGCTGTATCGCATATGCACCTTGTTGTCGTACCAGATCGTGGCGGTGACGGTGGGCTGGCATATCTACGAGGTGACCCACAACACCTTGTCGCTGGGCTTGGTGGGCTTGGCCGAAGTCATCCCGTATTTTTGCGTGGCCCCGTTCGCCGGGCATCTGGTAGATCACTTGCCGCGCCGCAAGATGGGCGCCGCCGCCTGCACCTTGCTGGCCATCAATGCCGGCGTATTGGCCTTGGTGGCCGGCAACATTGCCTTGCACACCCAGGGCACTTGGCCCATCTATCTGGCGGTGGCCGTGGGCGGTATCGGCCGTTCGGTGCTCGGCCCTGTCTATAACGCTCTGTTCGCGCGCGTCCTGCAACGCGACCAATTTGCCACTGGCGCCAGTCTGGGCAGCGTGGTCTTTCAGGCGGGACTGGTATTGGGGCCAGCCTTGGGTGGCGTGCTGGTGGGCCTCTTTGGAAAATCCATGTCGTATGCAGTGGGGACAGGTTTTGCACTGATGGCAGCCGCCACCTTGCTGGCGATGCCGGTCACCGAGCCGGCCAAACTGCAGCAACCCGGCCCCATTTTTGCCAGCATTGCCGAGGGGGCACGCTTCGTGGCCGGCAACCAGATCATGCTGGGCGCGATGGCCTTGGACATGTTTTCGGTGTTGCTGGGTGGTGCTGTCTCCATGCTGCCGGCGTTCATCAAGGACATCCTGCTCGCCGGCCCGGAGGCGTTGGGCCTGCTGCGCGCAGCCCCCGCGATCGGCTCGATTGCGGTAGCGCTGTGGCTCACCCGGCATCCCCTGCAACGCCATGCCGGGCGCATTTTGCTGCTGGCGGTGGCGGCGTTCGGAATCAGTACGATCGCCTTTGCACTCTCGCGCAACCTGTGGTTATCCGCCGTGATTCTGGTGTTGTATGGGGCCTGCGATGGGGTGTCGGTGGTGCTGCGCTCCACCATCATGCAATTGGTGACACCCGACGAAATGCGCGGGCGGGTGTCATCGATCAACGGCATCTTCGTCAGCTCATCCAACGAACTGGGCGCGTTTTACGATGGCGTGATGGCACGGCTGTTGGGACTCGTGCCGGCGATTATCATGGGCGGCTGTGTGACCTTGGGCGTGGTGGCTATTACCGCCAAACGCGCCCCACGCCTGCGCACACTGGACATTCGCCAACTCCACTAAGCCAAAACCCCGCCGTGGCGGGGTTTTGTGGCAGCACGCTCAACCGCAGGGGTCAATCGCCCATCAATTTCTGCGAATGCTCCCAGCGCTCTTGGGCGTCGATGGTGCGCTCGGCCTGTGGGCGTGCAATCAATCGATCTAGGCCAATCTCTTCACCAGTATCCACGCAATAGCCGTATTCACCACTGTCCACACGCTTGAGCGTGCTATCGATCTTGCCGATCAACTTGCGATAGCGGTCACGGGTGCGCAACTCCAGTGCATTTTCGGTCTCGCGGCTGGCGCGCTCGGCCTCATCGCCGACATCACGCACTTCATCCTTGAGATTTTCAATCGTCTGCTTGGATTCCTCAACTAATTCGGCGCGCCGGCTCAGTAACATCTGGCGGAAAAACTCAAGCTGCAGCGGGCTCATGTATTCCTCATCCGCCGACGGCCTATAGCCTGCCGGCAACAGAGGCCGCCCAGTCACTTCATCCATCTGGTAAGCCACTGCTTTTTTCTGGGTGCCCTTGGGCGCAACTTGCGCTTCGGGCGTCTTTTTCACCGCCACCATCACCTTCCCTTTCGATTTCTCTGTTTTGGGCGCCAGCGAAACCGGCGGCGCCACAACTTTTTTGGTGTCCTGCTTGGGTGCAGCAGGCGTTGCCTTGCTGGCTGATTGCGACGCCGGTTTGACCGGTGCAGCAGGCTTCGTCTCCTTCGCCTTGACAGCTCTGTCAGACGGCTTGGCAACCGGTACTCGTGCAGTCGGTTTGCTGGCCGCTGCGGAGGTCGGCTTGCTCACCACTTTTGCCGCAGCCTTGGTCGCCACCTTGGCTACGGGTTTGGCCACAGGCTTACTTACCGGCTTCGATACCGGCTTGGAGGCAGGCTTGGCAACCACCTTCGATACCGGCTTGGAGTGCGCCTTGGCAGCTGGCACGGGCTTCTTTGCCAATGCTTTCGCGGGCGTCGCCTTCGCCACTGCCGTTTTTTTCGCCGGGGCGGCCTTCTGTGCAGCCGCCTTTTGGGCCGGCACTGACTTTTTCAGCGCAACCGCCTTTTTAGCCACCGGTTTGGCAGGCGGCTTTTTTAGCGTCACTGGCTTCTTCGCAATAGCAGCCTTCTTCGCTGGTACCACTTTCTTGGCCAATGACTTGCTTGCAGCCTTCTTGGCAGGGGCCGGCTTTTTCGCCGGGGCGACTTTTTTGGCCGATTTGGCGGCCTGTTTTGCGGGTTTTTTCGCAGCCACGTCGTGGATTTCCTCAGTCTTCCCTTGAGAGGGGAAGGCGCGCTGTTATACCCTGCCCAGCGCAAGGCGGCAACCGCATCCATCTGACCGCCGTCGTTCGTACCGGCCAACGTGATCTCAAAACTCCTTATTTTCTTGCTGCGCGGCTACAAACGCTTCATCAGCCCCCTGCTCGGCCCACGCTGCCGCTTCGTGCCTACCTGCTCGGAATATGCGATGGAAGCGATTGGCCGGTTTGGCCCCATCAAAGGCAGCTGGTTGGCGGCGCGCCGCATCGCCCGCTGCCACCCGCTTCACCCCGGTGGGCACGACCCGGTGCCGCCCGCATGAGCAGCAGACTGGCCATCCACTTGGGCGGTATCCGCATCAATGCCACGGGCAAGCACCTGTGGATCGGCCTCGCCTGCCTGCTGCTGCCCCCCCTCAGCGTGGCAACACCGTGCGCGGGTGCAGCTTCGCCTCATATGCAAAGTGGCGCTGCCGGCCAAGTGGACAGTGTCTTTCCGCCCTCGGCATCGCAAGGTGCCATGGTCATCGGCAAGGTGCCGCCCGGCAGCCGCGTCACCTATGCCGGACGCACACTGCGGGCCACCGCCTACGGCAGCGTGGTGTTTGGTATTGGCCGCGATGAAGCCGGCCCGCTGCAACTTGACGTCCAGCCGCCAAACGCCGCAACCCGGCACATCACCCTCAACGTGACGCCGCGTGACTGGCCGATCGAGCACGTCAACGGCGCGCCGCCGGCCACCGTCAATCCACCGCCCGCCATTGCCGCACGCATCGAGCAAGAGCAGGCCCAGGTCACTGCCGTACGCACCCGCGACGGCGATGAACTCGGCTTTGCCCAACATTTCATCTGGCCAGTCCAAGGCCGCATCAGTGGCCGCTTCGGCAACCAGCGCGTGTACGACGGCACGCCCAAAGCGCCGCACTCCGGCATGGACATCGCTGCCGCAACCGGCACGCCGGTCAAAGCCCCTGCCGATGGAGTGGTGACCTTCGTCAATCCCGACCTCTATCTCACCGGCGGCACCGTAGTGCTGGACCACGGTCACGGCATCAGCAGCAATTTCCTGCACCTGTCGCGCATCGACGTGAAGGTGGGGGATGTGGTGAAACAGGGTGACAGCATCGCGACGGTCGGTGCCACCGGCCGTGCCACCGGCCCGCACCTGCACTGGGGCATGAATTGGTTCGATGTCCGGATCGATCCCCTGCTGGTGCTGGAGCGGAAATAATGCTGCGCCGCCTCTCGTTGCCAGAACACGTGAGCAACCCGGGCTGATTAACTATTGCGCCCGCTCACGCTGGCCACCGCATCGTGCGGGTGCAGGCTTTCGAAGTGAGCGACGCGGGCGCTCCATGCCACCACGCGAGGATTGGCCGCCAGCACCGCTGCCAGCCGGCGGGCGGCGTCTTCGCAGAACATCAGATTGGCGGCATTGGCCAGTGCAAAGGCTTGTTCGTCTTCGCGCTTGACTGCGGTTTGTACCGGCGTGCCTAACGCGGCCTCCAGTACGTCCACCAGCGCCACCAGTGGCAGCTCATCGAATGCGGGCTTCAGCTCTACCCGGATCTGTGCACGGCTGCGCTGGGCGTGCGGGGTGGCCGCCATGCCACGCGTGCTGTGCAGCCAGTCGCGCACGGCATCATTCGACAAGCTGCGCGCATCCGCAAAGTCTTCGGCAAACCGTTGCGCGTTGGCTTGCCGCGACAATGCGGCAGAGGCGGGGCAAGTGCTCGAGTATTCAATCGAAAAGGCCAGCGCAAGGCGCAGATGACCGTCGGCCAGCTCGGCTTCCACTTCGACGGGATAACGCTTCCAGCCCGCGTTATCACTCAATAACGCCTTGCGCAGCAGCAACTGATCGAAGCGCAGATGCAAGCGTGCGCGGGTGGCCACACCGTTTTGGCTGCCGATGCAGGCTTCCAGCAGACGCCGCAGCGACGGCGCGCCCAGGCTTTCGTTGGCCAAGCCTTGCTGCAGCTGCAAATACAAGCGCGACATATGGATGCCGCGTGCGTCGGGATCGTGCAGATTCACCGCCACATCCACCGTAGCCGGCACCAGCATGGGCTGGCCGGTCTCCGCGCCCAGGCGGATCGGCAACGCCATACCGTCCATCCCCACCCAGTCCAACGGACGTGCCAAGGCGACCGCGTCGAAGGCGACATCGGGCAAAGGCTGCGGTTGGGTGTTCTTGTGCATCGCGTCATTGTAGCGGCTACTGGGTGAGCGCCGCTGCAACGCTGCGATGCGCCAGCGTGCTTATAGCCGCGTGCGCCTAGCCGCGTGCAGCGCGCCAAGCAGCCAGCAGCGCGGCGATCCGTGACGATGCGCCGTCGCGTCCGCTGCGCCGCCGCTGCAGGCGGCGGCGCAGCAGTGCCGCGTGGATGCGCTCCACGCGGCTGCCGTCGGTAAACCGTGGCAAGGCCAACAACCCGGCAGCCCCCAGTGCCCCTTGCACGCCGCTGGGCGGCATCCGCAGGGCGCGCTCACCCAATAATGTGACGGCCACATCCTGTGCTTCGGCTGGCAGTGGTGCGGCAAACAGGCCCGCTGCGGTGGCCGCCAACGCCTGCGCCACCGGTTCCAACCCGCGCAATGCGTTGCCCAGATCGCCTTGTTGCACGCGGCTGGCAGCCAGTGCGGGTAACGCCTGCGCTAGCGTGGCCCAGTCCACCGGCTGCTTTTGCAGCACTTGCCCCAGCGGGTGACGGTAGGCATTGCGCGCCCAGCCCTGCAATTCTTCCTGCCACCATCCCAATTTGGCTGCGCCGGGGACAGGATCAACGCCTGCCCACGCGGCATCGGCCCATTCGCCACGCAAGGCCAACCACGCGCGCGCCTGCTCGCGCTGCGGTGCCGGCACAAACACTTCCGCCAGTACCCATTCCGGCCACTGCGTTTGCGCTTTGTCGAGGAAGGCCAGCAGCGCGTCGCGGTCACTCATCGCAGTGCATCCCACAACGCTGGCGTCAACAAGTCCGGGGCCGATGCCGCCAGCACACTCCCCCCCCAGGTTGCCGGATCATCGCCCTCGGGCCGATAGCCCCAGAGTGCGACCACACTGCGCATGCCGGCGGCGCGTGCGGCATCGATATCGCGCTGGTCATCGCCCACATAGACGCAATCACCTATCGCAACCCCCAACACCTGTGCGGCATGCAGCAGCGGCAGCGGGTGCGGCTTGCGCTGGGCCAGGGTATCGCCGCCAATCAAAATTGCACTGCGTGACGCCCAACCCAAGGCCGGCAGGATTTTCCTGGCCAGATACTCGGGCTTGTTGGTGACGATGCCCCAGCGACTGCCGACGGCTTCGATGGCATCCAGCAATTCCGCCACGCCTGCAAACAACTGCGCATGTTGGCCGAGTTCTTGCTCGTAGATATCCAGAAATTCGCGGATCATCTCGGCTGGCACGTCACCACCCAATCCCGGGAATGCCGCCGCACTCATCGCGCGTGAGCCTTTGGAGACCTGCGGGCGCAGCTCGGCCAGTGCCATCGGCCCCTGCCCGCGCGCCGTGCGCATGCGGTTGACAGTGGCCAGCATGTCCGGCGCGCTATCGAGCAAGGTGCCATCCAGATCGAACAGCACCAGCTTGGGAAACATCGGCATCGTCATTCCGGTTTGCGTGCACAGGCCAAATAATTGACCTCGGTGCGCTTGCTCAACCGTGCGCCGTTGCGCCACGGCTGGTACAGCAAACCACTGATATCTTCCAGTTCCAGCC
Organism: uncultured Thermomonas sp.; assembly: GCF_937872235.1. Lineage (NCBI taxonomy): Bacteria > Pseudomonadati > Pseudomonadota > Gammaproteobacteria > Lysobacterales > Lysobacteraceae > Thermomonas > uncultured Thermomonas sp. Next base: position 38,894 of record NZ_CALMPC010000108.1, on the reverse strand, counting down.
CGGCATCGCGCAGCATCCGTGCCAGCTCGGCCGGTTTGATGAAATCGCGATACAGATGGGTGCCCTTGGGCAACAGGCGGGCCACGTATTCGGCCCCCACAATCGCCAGCGCGAACGCCGCCGGGGTGCGGTTCAAGGTGGACAGGAACAAACGCCCACCCGGTTTCAACAAGCGCGCACAGGCTTCGACAATCGCACCCGGATCGGGCACGTGTTCCAACATTTCCATGCAGGTGATGACATCGAAACCGGCTGGCAGCTCGTCAGCCAGGACGTCCACCGCCACTTGCCGATAGCCGACCTTGATGCCCGATTCCAAGCCATGCAGGCGCGCCACTTTCAGCAAATTCGGGGCCAAATCAATCGCAGTGACATTGGCACCTGCCTTGGCCAAAGCTTCGCTCAGCAAGCCACCACCACAGCCCACGTCCAGCGCCGCCACACCCATCAGCGGCACGCGCTGGGCCACATAGCCCAGCCGCACCGGGTTCAATGCGTGCAGGGCCTTTTGCGGGCCGTTGGCGTCCCACCAGCGCTGCGCCAGTTCGTCGAATTTATCAAGCTCTGCTTGCGAAAAATTATTGGCTGCTGCCGTCATGCCCGCACCTGTGCAATTTTCTGCCGCCACTGCCGCGCATTGGCGACGATGGCCGCGCTGTCCATGTCCACCAATTCGCGCTGCCGCAGTTTTTGCACACCGGCAATCCACACATCGCTGACCTGTTGACGGCTGGTTGCATAGATCAATTGTGACACCACGTGGTGCAGCGGTTGGGTTTCCAGCGCGGACAGATCCACGCACACCAAGTCCGCGTCCTTGCCCGCTTCAATCGAGCCGATCCTGTCTTCAAACCCCAATGCCTTGGCACCGCCCAACGTGGCTGCATGCAGCGCTTCGAATGCGTTGAAGCCGGCCGCATCGTTGGCCACGGCCTTGGCCAGCAGCGCGGCACTGCGGGTTTCGCCAAACATGTCCAGATCGTTGTTGCTGGCGCAGCCATCGGTGCCGATCGCCAGATTCACGCCGGCGCTCAGTAGCGCGCACGCCGGGCAAAAGCCCGAGGCCAGCTTGAGGTTGGATTCCGCGCAATGCACCACGCTGACGCCACGTTCGGCGCACAAGTGGATGTCTGCCTCGGTGAGTTGGGTCATATGCACCGCGATCAACCGATCATTCAGCAATCCCAGGCGGTCGATGCGCGCAATCGGGCGCTGGCCGTGCAACTTCAGTGACTCGCTGACCTCATGCGCGGTTTCGTGCAGGTGCAGATGCACCGGCAGATCCAGTTGATCGGCCAGCATGCGGATGCGTTCGAAATTGGCGTCATTGACCGTGTACGGCGCATGCGGCGCAAATGCGGTGCCAATCAGCGCATCACCACGCCAAGTATCGTGCAGCTGGCAGGCGCGGTCGAAATATTCGTCATCGCTGGCCGCCCACGCACTGGGGAAATCAATGATCACCGCCCCCACCCGTGCGCGGAAGCCGTACTTCTTGTACACCCCGGCTTGCACATCGGGGAAGAAATAATTTTCGTTGGCACAGGTGGTGCCGCCGCGCAGCATTTCCGCAATGGCAAGCGTAGTGCCGTCGGCCACGAAATCCGGGCCGATCACCGCTGCTTCCACCGGCCAGATGTGCTGCTGCAACCACGTCATCAACGGCAAGTCGTCGGCGATCCCGCGCAGCAGAGTCATCGGGTTGTGGGTATGCGCGTTGACCAAGCCGGGGAGCAGCACCGCTTCCGGGCGCGCCACCGTGTCCTTTGCGGCGTACTGCATGCGCGCCTGCGCAATCGGCAGGATAGCTTGGATGCGCCCGCCGGAGACAGCAACGGCGTGATCGGTCAAGACCACGCCGTGCGGCACCACAGGCACCACCCAGCCGGCTTCGATCAACAGATCGCAGGGCTGTGGGGTGAGGTTGGTCATTGCTTACTTCACTCGGCTGACGTATTCGCCGCTGCGGGTATCAACCTTGATCACTTCGTCCTGGCCCACGAACAGCGGCACGCGCACCACTGCGCCGGTTTCCAGCGTGGCTGGTTTGCCGCCGCCGCCGGAGGTATCCCCGCGCACGCCGGGGTCGGTTTCGATGATTTTCAATTCCACAAAATTCGGCGGGGTCACTTGGATTGGACTACCGTTGAACAAGGTGACCACACAATCCTCTTCACCCTTCAACCACTTGGCGGCATCGCCAACGCCGGCCTTGTCGGCCTGCACCTGCTCGAAAGACTCCTGGTTCATGAAATGCCAGTACTCGCCATCGGAATACAGATACTGCATGTCGGTATCCACCACGTCGGCGGCTTCCACCGAGTCGGTGGACTTCATGGTGATTTCCTGCACGCGGCCGGTGCGGATCTGGCGATAGCGCACGCGGGTGAACGCCTGACCTTTGCCCGGCTTCACGTAATCGGTTTCAAAAATGACCGAAGGTTCGTTGTTGACCAGGATTTTCTGGCCGGATTTGACGTCGTTCATGCCGAGGGTGGCCATGGGTGCTCCTTGGGGCCACCCGGCAGGGCGGCTAAACTGTGGGTTTGACGAGGATTCCGGCCGCGCCGGAATGATGTTTTTACAGCCCGACATGATACCCGCAGCCCCCACCCCATTGCAGCAACCCCTAGCCCACCGCTGGCAAACCCACTGGCGGCAGGCCGTACGCGACCCACGTGAGCTGTTGACACTGCTGGGGCTGGAAGCACAGGCGGCGCAGTTTTCCGACGCCGCCGCGCAGCAATTCCCGCTGCGGGTACCGCGCAGCTTTATCGCCCGCATGCGCCACGGCGACCCGGCGGATCCGTTGCTGCGACAGGTGCTGCCGGTGCTGAACGAGGAACGCATCGTGCCCGGCTTCGGGCTGGATGCGGTGGGCGATCACGCCGCCCGCAGCGGCCACGGCGTCATCCAGAAATACAACGGACGCGCCCTGCTGATTGCCACCGGCAGCTGCGCGGTGAACTGCCGCTACTGCTTCCGCCGCCACTACCCGTATGCCGATGACAGCGCCGCCAGCGGCGGCTGGCGCGACGCGGTGGGCGTGATCGCTGGCGATGCGTCGGTTCACGAGGTGATTCTGTCCGGCGGCGATCCGCTGGCGCTGGTCGACCACAAACTGGCCGAGCTGACCCACGCCCTGCGCGCCATTCCGCACATTCGCCGCCTGCGCATCCACACTCGCCTGCCCATCGTGCTGCCCGAGCGCGTGGACACCGGCCTGCTGGACTGGCTGCGCGGCCTGCCGTGGCCGGTGGCCATGGTGGTGCATGCCAACCATGCCAACGAGTTCGACCCCGCAGTCGATGCCGCGATGGCTCGCCTGCGTGGTATCGGCATCACCTTGCTGAATCAAGCAGTGCTGTTGCGCGGGGTCAATGATGCAGTCGATGCACTGGCCGGCCTGTGCGAGCGTGGCTATCGCGCCGGTGTGCTGCCGTATTACCTGCACCAACTCGACCGCGTGGCCGGCGCGGCCCATTTTGAAGTGGCCGATGACAAGGCACTGGCTCTGCACGCGGCACTGGCCGCGCGCCTGCCCGGCTATCTGGTGCCCAAACTGGTGCGCGAAATCGCGGGACAACCCGGCAAGACCCCGCTCACAAGCCCGCAGAGCGGCATTCTGACCGCTGGATGATGTAGCCTTGCAGTAACTTCCACCACGACCCCCGACGTGTATGGCTACTGGAAAGGACACCGCTCTGCGTTTGCTGCTCGTTGCCGATTTGGTCAACGAGGCCGAAGCCATGGTCAGTCGCTTGCGCAATGCCGGCACCGCAGTGCGCCCGCTGCGTGCGGAATCGCTGGACGAACTGGTATCGATACTGGCGCAGCAACCGGTGGATATGGTGTTGGCCGACTACACCGCCGTGGTCATTCCGTTTGATCACGTCGCCAAGGCCGTGATGGGCTGCGGCAAGGACGTGCCGTTGCTGGCCGTGCTGGACGGCATAACCGACGACATCCTGGAAAACGTGCAGGGCCTTGGCGCACAGGCAGTGGCCTTGCATAGCCGCAACCAGCAGTTCCTGAAGAACGTGCTGACCGAATGGAATGATCTGGAGGCGCGTCGCTCGCAGCGCCGGCTGGAAGCGCAAATGCGCGAAACCCAACGCCGCTGCGACATGCTGATCGACTCCTCGCGCGAGCCCATTGCCTATATCCACGAAGGCATGCACATCCGCGCCAATCAGGCTTATCTGGACATGTTTGGTTACGAGTCGTTTGACGATATCGAAGGCATGTCGCTGCTGGATCTGGTCGCCACTCCCGACGTGGAGGCGTTCAAGGCCTTGCTCAAGCGCTTGTCCAAGGGCGAAGACCCGCCACCGCGTTACGAGCTGACCGCACACGACAGCAATGGCGAAGAATTTCCGGCGGTCATGGAGTTTGTGGCCGCCGAATATCAAGGCGAGCATTGCCAGCAAATCATTTTCCGCCATCAGGCCACCGAATCCGACCCCGAGCTGGTGCAGGAGCTGGAAGAGCTGCGCAAACGCGACCAAACCACCGGCCTACTCAATCGCCCCACATTCCTGCGCAAGCTTGAAGATGCGGTGGTCGATGCCGGCCAGAATCAAGCCCAGTACGGTCTGTTGCTCCTCGAGCCGGACAACTACCAGCGCATCCTGCACGAGATCGGCCTGAGCGGTGCGGATGCGCTGCTGGTGGCGATTGCAAAATGCATGAATGATGCGTTGGCCGCAGAACTCGCCAACGGCGCACAAATTGCCCGCTTCAGCGAGAATAGTTTTGCTGTGCTGACCCGTGGTGACTACCAAATCACAACAGCATTGGCAGAACAGCTGCGTGCCGCGTTTGCCGCATATGTGTTCGAGGTCGATGGCAAGTCCGGCTCACTGACCGCCAGCATCGGCGGTGTACAGATTGGTGAAAAAATCGCCAGCGTGTCGCAAGTCCTGGCAAAAGCCAGCCACGGCATCCAGTCGTCCTCCAGCATGGGGGGCAATCGCGCCGAAATTTTTGACCCGGGTGCGGTAGATCGCGCCGAGGAAGAACGCATCCAGGCCTGGGTACTGCGGATCAAAGATGCGCTGCTCAACGATCATTTTGCTTTGATCTACCAACCCATCATTTCCCTGCTGGGCAGCCCCAGCCCGATGTACGAAACCTATCTGCGGCTGGAGGGCAACAGCGGGGAGTCGGTGGCACCCAAGCATTTCCTGCCGATCGCGGAAGAACATGGCTTGCTGGGGCAGATTGATCGCTGGGTCATCCTCAATGCGATCAAATCAATTGCTGCCCGTGCACGCGCCGGCAAACCGGTCACGCTATTAGTCAAAATTTCACAAGCCTCGCTGTTGGATGAGGCCATGCCGGTATTCATTGCCGAGCAGCTGGCCGAACACAACGCAAGTGGAGCTTCGCTGTTGTTGCAGGTGCCGGAATCCAAAGTCTTCATCAACCTGCGGGCAGCACAGGTGTTCGCAGCGGCGGTTGGCAAATTGGACTGCAAAATGGTGCTGGAACAATTTGGCGCCGGTCTGGACTCGTTCCAATTGCTGGCGCATTTCGTCCCTGGCTTCGTCAAGATCGACCGCAGCTTCATCGACGAGTTGCCAAAAAACAGCGCCAACCAACAGCGCGTGCGGGAGTTGGCACAAAAAGCACGCGAGCACCACATCCAGAGTATTGCGGAGTTCGTGCAAGACGCGGCCAGCATGAGCGTGCTGTTTTCGTGCGGGGTGGACTATGCCGAGGGTGACTTCCTGGCAATGGCCGGGCCGGACATGAACTACGACTTCGACAATTGACCCAGCACGGCGACCCAAAACAAAGCCCGCGCATTGCGCGGGCTTTGTTTTTACCTGTACTCAAGCTGCCTTTTGCAACGCGGCAATCCGCACCTCCAGCGGCGGGTGGCTCATCAACAGCCGCTGCACGCTGCCGCCATTGATGCCGAAGGCTGCCACCTGCTTGGGCAGGGTGCTTTCGCCGTGGGTCTGCGCCAGACGCTCCAGCGCCGCGATCATTTTCTGGCGGCCGGCCAACTGGGCGCCGCCGGCATCGGCGCGAAATTCACGATGGCGCGAGAACCACATCGCAATCATCGAAGCGAAGAAGCCAAACACCATCTCCAGCACAAACACGATGATGTAATAGCCAAAGCCCGGGCCACGGTCACGGTCGCCACTGATCGCGCCATCCACCACCCGGCCCACAATGCGCGCCAACACGATCACGAAGGTGTTCAACACGCCCTGCAGCAGCGCCATCGTCACCATGTCACCGTTGGCCACATGACTGACCTCATGGCCCAGCACCGCCTCGGCCTCGTCACGGCTCATTGCCCGCAGCAAGCCAGTGGACACCGCCACCAGTGCGTTGTTGCGGTTCGCGCCAGTGGCGAACGCATTGATTTCCGGCGCGTCGTAGATGGCCACTTCCGGCATCCCGATGCCCGCCGCCTGCGCCTGCCGCTGCACGGTGGCCACCAGCCAACGCTCGGCCTCGTTGCGCGGCTGCTCAATCACTTGTGCACCAGTGGCGCGCTTGGCCATCCATTTCGACAGCAGCAGCGAAATGATCGAGCCACCAAAACCGAACAATGCCGCCATGATCAGCAAGCCGCCAAACTGTTGCGAATTCACGCCCAACACGGACATGACGATGCTGACCAGTGCCAGCACGGCAAGATTGGTTGCCAGAAACAGGAAAATGCGGTTGAACATGGATAATTCGCCTCGTCTGCACCGGATGCACGGTTTGAACTTGAAAGTGTGGCCCACTCTCCCCCAATTCAATCTCGCATCCTGAACGCCATGTTTAACTCCACCCCCTGCGGCCGGTTTGCGCCCTCGCCCACTGGCCCCCTGCATGCCGGCTCGCTGCTGGCAGCCCTGGGCAGTTGGTTGCAGGCCCGCCAGCGTGGCGGGCAATGGCGGGTTCGGGTGGAAGATGTGGATCTGACCCGCGAAGTAGCCGGTGCTGCGCAAGACCAACTGCGCACGCTGGCAGCGTTTGGCTTGCAGCACGATGGCGAGATTGCCTACCAAAGCCGGCGCAGCGGGTTGTATCAGGCTGCGCTGGATCAGCTGCTGGGGCGCGGGCTGGCGTTCGAGTGCCATTGCAGCCGCAGTGAACTGGCGGCAGTGGGTGGCATCCATCGGCACTGCGTGGCGACCCAGCCGCGTCCAGATCCCGCCATGCGCCTGCGGGCGCCGGCCGATTGCGAAATTGCGTTCATCGATGGTGTGCACGGCGTAATTCACCAGCGCGTGGACTTGGAGGTGGGTGATTTTGTTTTGCGTCGCAGTGATGGCCTGTGGGCCTATCAACTGGCGGTGGTGGTGGACGATGCCGCACAAGGCATCACCGATGTCGTCCGCGGCTCGGATTTGCTGGAGTCCACCCCAAGGCAAATTCTGCTGCAACGCGCCCTGGGGCTACCCACGCCAAACTACGCGCATTTGCCATTACTGCTGGATACCGATGGCCATAAGTTGTCCAAATCCAGTGCCGCACTGCCTGTGGATACCCGCAACCCACTCGTCACACTGACCCGCTTGTGGGCCTGCCTGGGGCAGGTCGCGCTGCCACCATCGGCCACAACGTCCGTGGCCGAATTTTTGCACACGGCAACCGCGTGCTTCGATCTGAACGCCGTGCCCAGACAGTCGATCACGGTGTCCGCCGCAATGCACAACACAATTTCAACACCTTGTGCCTAGAATCAACATCGACACGACCTCTTTCACAAGGAGCAGCACCATGACTTCACGAGTTGCATTGGTTACCGGCGGCACTGGCGGCATCGGTACTGCCATCGTCAAGCGCCTGGCCGACATGGGCCACAAAGTGGCCACCAACTACCGCAATGAGGAAAAAGCGCGCGCGTGGCAAGAAAAAATGAAAGCCGATGGCTACGACGTGTTCATGGCCAAGGGCGATGTGACCTCGCCACAGGAAGCCGAAGCCATGGTGCGCGAAGTGGAAGCAAAGCTGGGCCCGGTCGAAATTCTGGTCAATAACGCCGGTATCACCCGCGACGGCACCTTCCACAAGATGAAGGCCGAGCAGTGGACCGACGTGATCAACACCAACCTCAACTCCTGCTTCAACGTCACCCGCCCGGTCATTGACGGCATGCGTGAGCGCAAATGGGGCCGGGTGATTCAGATCAGCTCGATCAATGGTCTCAAGGGCCAATACGGGCAAGCCAACTATGCGGCAGCCAAAGCCGGGATGCACGGGTTTACCATTTCGCTGGCGCGCGAGAACGCCCGCAACGGGGTGACCGTCAATACCATTTCGCCCGGCTATATCGCCACCGACATGGTGATGGCGGTGCCGGAAGACGTGCGCGCCAAGATCGTGGCCGATATCCCCACTGGCCGCCTCGGCACCCCCGAAGAAATCGCTTACGGGGTGGCCTTCCTTGCCGATGAACAAGCCAGCTGGATTACTGGCTCCAACCTCGACATCAACGGCGGCCATCACATGGGCTGGTAATGGCCTCGCCTCTGGCATATCTGCGCAACCGCAAGGCACAATCCACAGACATCCTCGACAAGGTGATCGCATGTCCACACCCGATCCTGCTACCCAAAAAAGCAACGCTGGCCGCTATTTGTTTTTGCTCATCCTTGGCCTAGTGGTGGGTGTGATTGCCACGGTGATGGCGCTACGTGCACTGGAAGCCCGCAAGGATCACTTCCCGGGAGCACTGATGGAGGTCCAGGGGTGGCATATGGGCCAGCTCAAGTCTGCTATGGAGCAAAACCGTTGCAGTGCCAGTGATGTGGTGCCCCATCTGCAAGCACTGCGGATGACCGCCAACGATCTGGAGCCGGCCTTCCCGGATCTGCGCGATGATGAACGCTTCAAGACTGCCGCTGCTGCCATGCGCGGTGCGGTGGATAAAGCGATCAATGCACCGCCGCTGAGTTGTGAAAGTCTGGCTGGCACCATGAAAGCCGTGGGAGATACCTGCAAAGGCTGCCATCGGGATTTCAAAAACTAAGCCTGGCCTAACAATGCTGGCAAAGGCCGCCCTCGCTGGCGGCCTTTGTTTTTGCCATCCCCACCCTCACCTTGACCCCCATGCACTGGACCCTCCTGCTGTACCTTTTCGCCGCCTTGCTGGTCCTCGCTGGGCTGGCCGGCACGTTGCTGCCGGTACTACCGGGTGCGCCACTGGTCCTTGCGGGCCTGCTATTAGCCGCATGGGTGGATGGCTTTGTGCATATTGGCGGCTGGACGCTGGCCATCCTGGCGGTATTGACGATCATCAGTCTGATTGTGGATTTTTGGGCCACCGCACATGGGGCCAAACGGGTGGGGGCCAGCAAACTGGCCATGCTGGGCGCGACCATTGGCACCCTCATCGGGTTGTTCTTTGCGCTGCCCGGGCTGATTCTGGGCCCCTTCCTCGGCGCGATCGCGGGTGAACTTCTGCATCAGCGCAGCCTGCACCCGAACACCCTCGGCCATGCCGGCAAGGTGGGCGCAGGCACGTGGTTGGGTATCCTGCTGGGCACCGCACTCAAGTTAGCCTTGGCGTTCACTATGCTGGGTGTATTTGCCTTGGCGTGGTGGCTGTGACCCTCCCTTTTGGCTTCAACCCTTGCCCATGTTGATGATGCGTATTCCTGCCCCCACACCGCACACTCTTCACGATCGCTTCATTGCAGCGCTGGAACAAGTGCAAGACAAGCTTTTGCACTTGTTGGCCAACTCCCCCTTACTGCTGGTTGCCGTCTTGATTGTGCTGGGCGCGATCTGGCTGGGCGGCGTAATCAGCCGTCGCATGCATGTACTGGATCGGATCAGCCGCAGCAACCCGTATATGGACGGGCTATTGCGCAATACCGTGAAGGTGTTGGTGGGACTGGCTGGCGTCCTGGTGGCACTGGATTTACTTAACGCCACATCACTGGTCGGTGCGGTACTGGGCTCGGCCGGTGTGGTTGGGTTGGTTCTCGGCTTTGCCTTCAAGGATATCGCTGAAAACTACATTGCCGGCGTGCTGCTCAGCCTGCGGCAACCGTTTTCACCCGGCGACAGTGTGCGTATTGATAGCTATGAAGGCAAAGTGATTGCACTCAATTCACGCGCCACCTTCCTGATGACCGCCGAAGGCCATCACCTGCAATTGCCCAATAGCGTGGTGTTCAAATCCGTGCTGTTGAATTACTCGCGCAACCCGCAGCGGCGCTTTGATTTTCAAATCAATGTGGGCAGCCGCACTTCACTGCATCAGGCCATGGATCTGGGGATTGCTACTCTGATATCCACCGGCGGCGTGCTGGCCAAGCCGGCACCCAATGCATTGATCCTGAACTTGACCAACGATGGCGTGACCCTGCAATTTACCGGCTGGATCGATCAGACCCACAACGACCTCTCACGTACCCGCAGCGAAGCCATGCGGCACTTGCGCAGGGCGCTGCGGCAGGCCGGAATCAGTTCGCCGGAAACCGTGCAACGTGTGCAACTGATGCGCAGTGACGGCGAAAATCCTCCGCTACCTGAGAATGGGCATGCCCGGGATACATCTGTCGATCACGCGTTGGATCAGCAACTCGGGCACGCGCAGCAGCAAGAAGGTGACCGCAACTTGCTAGACGCAACTACGCGTGCAGCCTCCTCGCCATCTCAATTTCCGTAGAGCAACCAACGCCTAGCCTCCCCCTCATCGCTGAAGGAATGCACGGCCATTCCCCGCTCGAGACACAGAATCTCGCCGAATTCGCTGCCTTCAATGTCGTCCTGCAGTTCAACAAAGGCGACACGCACCGTCGCCAGCCCCGCGTTCTGCATGGCATCGATAATCGGCACGATCTCGCCGACTTCGACGGTTTCCTGCAACTCTTCCAGCACCAGCAGACGGCTTGCCCCCGTCAATTGGCATTGCTCACCCAGCAACGTCCACATCGCAATCGACACCTGTTGCGAATCGGTGCCATCAAACACATGTGCGCGCAGATAGCCGTCTTCGTTGCTGAAGCGGACCCTGAAGCCGGGCCCATCGATGAGGCGGGAAGCACTCACGTGAGCACCGCCAGTGGAATCTTGCCGATCTTCGCCTGCCACTCACGCGGGCCGGTCTGGTGCACCGAGGTGCCGGTGCTGTCCACCGCCACCGTCACCGGCATGTCCTTGACCTCGAACTCGTAGATTGCCTCCATGCCAAGGTCGGCAAAGCCCACCACCTTGGCGGCCTTGATCGCCTTCGATACCAGATAAGCTGAGCCGCCCACCGCCATCAAATACACCGATTGGTGGTTCTTGATCGCCTCCAGCGCGGCCGGGCCGCGCTCGGCCTTGCCGATCATGCCGAGCAGGCCGGTTTGCGCCAGTACCTGTTCGGTGAACTTGTCCATGCGGGTGGCAGTGGTGGGGCCAGCCGGGCCCACCACTTCATCGCGTACCGGGTCCACCGGGCCCACGTAATAGATGAAACGCCCGCGCAAATCCACCGGCAGCGGCTCGCCCTTGTTCAGCATATCCACCATGCGCTTGTGCGCGGCGTCGCGACCAGTCAGCATCTTGCCGGACAACAGCAACACCTCGCCCGGCTGGAGCGTTTGCACTTCGTCCCGAGTGATCGTGTCCAGATTCACGCGGCGTGCGTTCTGCGGGCTGTAGGTGAGCTTGGGCCAGTCTTCCAGCGACGGCGGCTCCAGTGCCACCGGGCCGCTGCCGTCCAGGGTGAAGTGCGCATGGCGGGTAGCCGCGCAATTGGGGATCAGCGCCACCGGCAGGTTGGCGGCGTGGGTCGGGAAATCCTTGATCTTGACGTCCAGCACCGTGGTCAGCCCGCCCAGGCCCTGCGCACCGATGCCCAGCGCGTTGACCTTCTCGAACAGCTCGATGCGCAATTCCTCGACGCGATTGGACGGCCCGCGCGCAATGAGCTCCTGGATGTCGATCTCCTCCATCAGCGACTCCTTGGCCAGCAGCATCGCCTTCTCGGCGGTGCCGCCGATGCCGATGCCCAGCATGCCCGGCGGGCACCAGCCCGCGCCCATCGTCGGCACGGTCTTGAGCACCCAGTCGACGATGGAATCGGACGGGTTGAGCATCGCGAACTTGCTCTTGGCCTCGCTGCCGCCGCCCTTGGCCGCCACGATCACGTCGAGCTTGTCGCCGGCGACGATCTTGACGTTGATGACGCAGGGCGTGTTGTCCTTCGTATTGATGCGCTTGCCGGCTGGATCGGCCAGCACGCTGGCACGCAGCTTGTTGTCGGGGTCCAGATAGGCACGGCGTACGCCCTCGTTGACGGCGTCCTCCAGCGAGCCGGTGAACCCTTCCCAGCGCACGTCCATGCCCACTTCCAGGAACACGGTGACGATGCCGGTGTCCTGGCAGATCGGGCGGTGGCCTTCGGCGCACATCCGCGAATTGATCAGGATCTGCGCCATCGCATCCTTGGCCGCCGGCGACTGCTCGCGCTCATAGGCGGCCGTCACCGCCTTGATGAAGTCCACCGGGTGGTAATAGCTGATGTATTGCAGTGCGTCCTGGACGGACTGGATCAGATGATCTTGCTGGATAACGGTCACGAGGGCATGTTCTGGCGGGGGAGACTGGGGGTATTTTAGGGCCAACCCCACTTCCGGCAGCATGTATGAGGCCCACGATGCCAAGTTCACTGTTCCGTGCCCAAACCGCACTGTGCTGCATGTTGCCCTTGGCACTGAATGCCTGCGCGCAGCCGCCAACGGCTGTGCGCCAGCAACAACAAGAACTCACCGCCGAAGGTGAGTTGCGCATCGACAGGCTCGCCCACGGTTTGCACCACCCGTGGGCGGTGGCCCTGCTCCCGGATGGGAGCTTTTTGGTCAGCGAACGCCCCGGCCGGTTGCGCAGGATTTCCGCAACCGGGCAACTCTCGGCAGCGCTTGCCGGGGTGCCCAAGGTCTTCGCCGAAGGCCAGGGCGGGTTGCTGGATGTGGTGCTGGATCCGGCCTTCGCCAGCAATCAACGTATTTGGCTGAGCTATGCCGAGCCGGGACCCGATGACACCGCCGGCACGGCGGTAGCCACCGCGACATTGGGCAAAGCTGCGCTTTCCAATATGCGTGTGGTGTATCGGCAAGAACCCAAACTCGAAGGGCCCAATCACTTTGGTTCGCGCATCGCGTTTGATGGCAAGGGCCATGTATTTATCAGTCAGGGCGAGCGCAACCAGAAGGAGCTGGCACAACAACTGGACAAGTTACAGGGCAAGCTGGTGCGGCTCAATTTGGACGGCAGTATTCCTACCGACAATCCTTTCGTGGGCCGCGCCAACGCACGCCCGGAAATCTGGAGCTACGGCCACCGCAATATGCAAGGATTGGCGGTGGATCCGCGCAGCGGCCGGCTCTGGCAGAGCGAACACGGCCCGCGCGGCGGGGATGAAATCAACCTGCCCGAAGCCGGCAAAAACTACGGCTGGCCGGTGATCAGCGACGGCATGAACTATCTGACCAATCTCCCGTATTCGGAAACTATTGGCCGCCAGGCACCCGGCATGGAGCGCCCGTACCATGTCTGGGCCAAATCACCGGCACTGTCAGGCATGGCCTTTTTTGTCGGCCACCCCGAGAGTGCCTGGAACAACAGCCTGCTGCTGGGCGCGTTGGCCGGACAAAGCTTGATCCGGTTGCGCTTGAATGGCGATCGCATCGTTGCCGAAGAACGATTGCTTGGCACATTGCGCAGCCGTATTCGCGATGTGCGGGCAAGCGCCGATGGCCACATCTACGTGCTGACTGACGAGGACGACGGCCAATTGCTGCGATTGACCCCTCCAAAGCGCTAGCCCCCCTTTTCAGCGGCGCAGATCTGGCGCAGGATGTTGCGGGGACATTCATGGGGGAGCAGGCATGACCGACAGTACTTCTGCGAGTGGCAAGTTCGAAGGCATCCGCGGCGTCATCAATGATATTCGTCTGCTATTGGGCGATCTGTTGGGGCTGGGCAAGCCCGATGAAGACACGCAGATGGTGATCGAAGTGATCTTCGGGCTGATGGGCTATATGGCCAAGGCCGATCGTCTGGTGAGTAGCCATGAATCCAATCTGGCCAACCAGATCATGGACGAAACCGACCTGTCGATGACGGCACGCCGTATCGCCATGGAGGCCTTTGAACGCGGCATGCTACGCAACATCAACGTGCACGCGGAGCTGCTGCGCTTTGTGGATGCCCACCCCGCTGGCTCTGAACCCGCCGAACGCCTGTACAACGCACTGCTGCGTTTGGCCACTTCGGATGGCCGGCTGGATCCACGCGAGTACGAGACAATGGTGCAAGTCACCCGTGACTTGGGCTTGCCCGCGGTGACCTTGGACAATCGCTTGGCAATGTTCAACGTCAAGCGTTGAATTGGCGGGACGATCGCGCCCACCTGCTCAAGCAAGTTTCCTTGTCCGGTACGGGACTCCTGTATCCCGGCCTGCCGTGGACTTGCGCCAGATCAACCGGAATGCTGCGTTGCGGCGTAAAATGATCGCCTGCCTCATCTTCCCTACTTGCCCGCATGGCCGCTCCCTACGGCACCGAAACGGTGCTTGACGTTCGTCACTGGACGGACGCCTACTTCAGCTTCACCACCACCCGTGATGACGGCTTCCGTTTCGACAACGGCCAGTTCGTGATGATTGGGCTGGAGGTCGAGCAAGCCGATGGTTCGCGCAAGCCGCTCATGCGCGCCTATTCCATCGCCAGTGCCAATTGGGAGGAGCAACTGGAGTTCTTCAGCATCAAGGTGCAGGACGGGCCATTGACCTCGCGCCTGCAACACATCCAACCGGGTGACACCATTCTGATCGGCCGCAAACCCACCGGCACGCTGTTGATTTCGGATCTGCATCCTGGCCGCAACCTGTATTTGCTGGCCACCGGCACCGGGCTTGCTCCGTGGATGTCGGTAATCAAGGACCCCGAGACCTACCAGCGCTTTGGGCGCGTGGTTTTGTGTCATGGCGTGCGCGGCAGCGAAGACCTTGCCTACCGCGACTATATCGAACGCGAACTCCCTAACCACGAGCTGCTGGGCGATGTCATCCGCGACCGCCTGCTGTACTACCCGGCGGTGTCACGCGAGGAATTCGAATACAACGGCCACCCCCAACACGGCCGTATCACTGACCATTTGGAGCAAGGCCGCATTGCCCAAGTGCTGGGGATCGAGCCGCTGGATGCTACCCATGACCGCGCCATGATTTGTGGCAGCCCGCAGATGCTGGCCGATTTTCGCCGGATTCTCGACAACAGCGGCATGCGTGCATCACCGCGCATTGGTACTGCCGGGGAATACGTGTTCGAGCGTGCGTTCGTCGAAAAATAAAGCCCGCGATCAATCACTCAAGCGCTCCCATAACGCAGCCAGATCCTGGCATCCGCTTCATTTCCGAACATGCGAATCTTGTAGCCACGCTCCATCGCCATGATTTCGGCTTCTTGAATCCGGGGCATTTGGTCTGCCCGCCCCTCCACATAGGCAATCTTGGCCTGTTCCAGCCCCAAGCCTGCGATGGCCGCGAAGAAGCGTTCCAGATCTTCACTCGACATCACATCGCTTTCCTTGGCATCCAGCACCAATAATTGACTGGCCCCCAGCGCACGCAAACGCCGGATGATGGTGATCCAATATTCACTGGTCACCGGCAGGCTACTGTCCTCATTGCCAAATACTTGCACGCAAAGCAACGGCGGCTGGTAGTCCAACACCAACTGATAGCCACTGCCATGCACTTCCTCGTGGCTCATGCCAATGCCGCTTCGATGTCACTGCGCATCGATTCGGGTGTGTCGGTGGGCGCATAACGGCGTAACGCATTGCCATCGCGCCCCACCAGGAACTTGGTGAAATTCCACTTGATGGCGTCGATCCCCAACAACCCGCCCTTTTGCTGCTTCAACCATTTCCACAATGGATGCGCATTGCTGCCATTGACTTCCACCTTGGCAAACATCGGGAAGCTGACGTCATAACTGAGTGAGCAAAAATTGCGGATTTCCTCCGCGTCACCCGGCTCCTGATGGCCGAACTGATCGCAGGGAAAACCCAGCACCACCAAGCCTTGCGCGGCATAGTCACGCCACAGCGTTTCCAGGCCGGCATACTGCGGCGTGAAGCCGCATTTACTGGCCACATTCACGACCAACAACACGTGACCACGATATTGCGACAGCCGTTGTTGGCTGCCATCCAACGCCATCGCATCGAAATCAAACGCGTTCATATCCATGCCTGCCTTTGATTTGCCATTTCCGATGATTCTCGTTCCGGCACTTCCGTTTGGCAACTGCCCATCGGCGTAGGCCATGTTGCATGGCTTACCACAACCGCCAACTCGGCGATGCGCTAACCTTAGCGATTGTCTTGTCCCGTTTGCGAGTTGCCATGAAACGACCCGTCGTCTGCACCCTAGCCATTGCCATTGCCACCGTTATCAGCGGCTGCGCCACCTCCACGCCGCTAGCCCACAAGCAGGAAGCGTCCATGCCCGCCGCCCCCACCTATAACGGCATCTTCGCCGCAGCCAGTCCGCTGGAGCTGAACTACCCGCAATTTGACAAGATCGCCGATCGTGATTTTGCACCGGCGTTCGATGCCGGCATGGCGCAGCAGTTGCGCGAGATCGACGCCATTGCCAACAACCCTGAGCCCGCAAGCTTCCAGAACACCGTCGTGGCAATGGAAAAAAGTGGACAGCTGCTCAATCGCGCCAGCAACGTGTTTTTCAATTTGGTCGGCACCGACAAGAATGATGCGCGCGAAAAACTCGAAACCGAGTACGCACCAAAATTCTCAGCGCACAGCGACGCGATTTCGCTCAATCCAAAATTGTTTGCCCGCATCAAGTCGCTGTATGACGCTCGCGACACGCTGGGACTGGACGCCGTTGACAAGCGCTTGCTGGAAAAGCGCTACCAGGATTTTGTACGGGCCGGCGCCGCGTTGAGCGAAGCACAGCAAGCCCGCATTCGCGAAATCAATACGCAGATGTCCAAACTGGGCACCCAGTTCAACCAAAACGTATTGGCCGAAGTGAACGCCTCTGCAGTTGTGGTGGACAGCCGTGAAGAACTCAAGGGCATGAGTGATGAGCAGATTGCCGCCGCCGCAGAAGCTGCCAAGACGCGCAACCTGCCCGGCAAATACGTGATTGCGCTGCTTAACACCACCGGCCAGCCAGCCGAAACACAGCTGGAAAGCCGCGTACTGCGTCAGCGCCTGCACGAAGCTTCGGTGGCGCGCGGCAGCCGGGGCAACCAATGGGACAATACCGGCATCGTCTCGCAAATCCTCAAGCTGCGTGCAGAGCGTGCGCGCATGTTGGGTTACGACACGTCGGCCAATTTTGTGCTGGCCGATGAGACCGCCGCTAATCAAGACAACGTCAACAAAATGCTGCGCGCGCTGGCCCCGAAAGCGGTGACCAATGCCCGCCGTGAAGGTGGCGAGCTGCAGGCCATGATCGACGCACAGCAAAAAGCCGCGCATCAGGCCAGCTTCCAGCTGCAACCGTGGGACTGGTCGTACTACAGCGAAAAAGTACGTGCGGAGAAATTCAGCTTCGACGAAGCGCAACTCAAGCCCTACTTCGAAATGAAGAACGTGCTGGAAAATGGCGTGTTCTATGCCGCCAACCGGCTGTACGGGATCAGCTTCAAGGAACGCACTGATCTGCCCAAATATCGCGCCGATACCTTCACCTATGAAGTGTTCGACAAGGACGGCAGCCCTCTGGCGATCTTCATCTTCGATCCGTATGCGCGCGCATCCAAGCGCGGTGGCGCATGGATGAACACCTACGTGTCGCAGTCCGCATTGCTGGGCGAAAAACCCGTGGTCGCCAATCACCTGAACATCCCGAAACCTTCCGAGGGCAAGCCCACCTTGCTGACGTGGGATGAAGTGACCACCGCCTTCCACGAATTTGGCCACGCGTTGCACGGCTTCTTCCAGGATGTGCGCTACCCGTATTTTTCGATGAATGTACCGCGTGACTTTGTCGAATATCCGTCGCAGGTCAATGAAATGTGGGCTGACTGGCCGGAAGTGCTGGGCCACTACGCGAGGCACTATCAGACTGGTGCTGCGATGCCCAAGCCGCTCTTGGACAAAGTGATTGCGGCATCCAAGTTCAATCAGGGCTTTGCCACCACCGAATATCTGGAGGCAGCCATGCTGGACCAACGCTGGCACCAGCTCCCGCTGGAACAGATTCCGGATGCCCCCGGGGTGATGGCGTTCGAAGCCAAGGCGTTGAAGGCCGATGGCTTTGATTACGCACCGGTGCCGCCACGCTACCGCACGCCTTATTTCAGCCATATCATGGGCGGCTACGCGGCCGGCTATTACGCCTACATCTGGTCGGAAGTGCTGGCCGCCAACACCACCCAATGGATCCGCCAACACGGCGGCTTGACACAAGAAAACGGGGCACGCGTGCGCGCCACTGTGCTTGCTCCCGGCGGCCAAATTGAAGCTGGCAAGCTGTTCCCGAACTTGTCCGGTTACGAGGCCAGGATTGAACCACTGCTGGAAGCGCGCGGCCTCAATAGCAAGTAATCCTTCGCTATTCCGGTGCGACAGCGCCGCCTTCGGGCGGCGTTGTCGTATGCATCTGCTGATTACTCTGCGTGGAACAGCGACTGATACTGCGCTGCCACCAGTGGCAGCAATACTTTTGCCGGTACTTCGGCAGTGCGCGTGCCATCTTCATAAGCTGCCACCTGTTCGGGCGGGAACACGAAGCGCAGCGCGCGAATGCTGCCATCGGCGTTCATCACCGGCTCGAAGCGGGAAAAATGTTTCGGCTCTGGCGTGGTGCCCGCGTCGATCCATTTGCTGCCGCGCTTGAGTTGTTGCGTACGCAAATCGGCTTCACCACCATCATCATCCAGCTGCTGCGATAGACCAGTCATCAGCTGCTCACGCACATACGCAGCCACCGGCACCCAATTGGCGGCATCCGGAATCAATTGCTCGGCGGCCAGCATTTGCTGTCGCTGCGGCAGCCACACAAACCGCTCTACCAGTGGGTTGCCATGCGCTCCACCAATGAAGCTGCTGCCCTCTGCTGCTACCGCCACCACGCGCGAGGTCTCCACCACCTGTGTGAAGGACAAACTGAGGTCATACGGCACTTCCGGCTTTCGTCCGTGCAGGCCGGCCACTGCGCGCATCAGTTGTCCCCGCGTGGCCTCGGCATAGGCATGTACCGCTTGCGCGAGCGCAGGGTATTTGGACGCCACCTGCGGGTAGCTAATGCCCACGATATAAGTCGGTGTGGTTTCAATCACATCCTGCAACACCACCGGTGCAGGCGCGGCAGGGGCTGGTGGTGGCGCACTTGCTGCCGCCTCACTGCCCGCATGCGTGCCAGTGCCGCGATCGCAACCTGCCAGCACAAACGCAGGTACAAGCAGCACAACGGCAATGGTTTGCAAACGCGGGGGCAGGCAAATGCACATGGGCAAAAAAAAACCGGTGGGGGAAAATCGGCTGCGGTGCAGTCGCCGCCACTGAAGTTTGCCATGCGGGTGGCACGGTCGGCTATGTGTAGCCTTCATTCACTACTGCGCCGGCATAAAAAAAAACCGACCCAAAGGTCGGTTTTTTAAGATGGTGCGCCCGGAGCGATTCGAACGCCCGACCCCCAAGTTCGTAGCCTGGTGCTCTATCCAACTGAGCTACGGGCGCATGGGCGGAATTATGCAGTTTGATCTGCAATGCGTCAATACATGTTGACGCTCACCGCTGAATCACAATTTCGACAAACTGGCGGAGACTGAGGGATTCGAACCCTCGATGGAGCTTTTGACCCCATACTCCCTTAGCAGGGGAGCCCCTTCGGCCTCTCGGGCAAGTCTCCGTAAGGCGAAATCGTGAGCCGGCAAGGATACAGGCAATTATACAATCCGGCAAACTTCAGGACGATTTTTCTTCATCTTCGCCGTTTTGCGAACTACCCTGGATCCGTTGATAAATTTCTTCGCGATGCACCGACACATCTTTCGGTGCGGTGATGCCAATTCGCACCTGATTGCCCTTGACACCGAGCACAGTCACGGTAATTGCATCACCAATCATCAAGGTCTCGCCAACTCTTCTTGTCAAAATCAACATCGCAACTCCCCTGTCGCTGCGGCCCATATCCACGCATGCACTTGCAAGCATGGCTCTCTCCAGTGTAGTCCATCATACTGAATGATTCGCATGCTGCAATCAGCACGGGATCACACTACCGCCAAAATTTCAAGCGCGCTGCCCCACCCAGCCGGCCACGCCCGCCAACGCAGCAGCCAGTGCCGGGCCATCATCACCGCCGCCCTGCGCCATATCCGGCCGGCCGCCCCCCTTGCCATTGGCCTGCTTGGCCACATCACCCAGCACGTCGCCGGCCTTGATCTTGCCCAGTGCCGCACCACTGACGCCCGCCACCAGTGCGGCTTTGCCGTGTTCTACGCCTGCCAGCACGATGACGGCATCACCCAGTTGTTGCTTGAGCCGGTCCATCGCATCGCGCAAGGCTTTGGCGTCAAAGCCTTCCAACCGTGCGGCCAACACCTTGATCCCGGCCACGTCTTGCGCCTGCCCGGCCAAATCGCCGGTCGCGTTGGAAGCGGCCTGCGCCTTGAGCGTGTCCAGCTCGCGCTCCAGCTTTTTCTTTTGCTCCAGCAAATGACGCAACTTGTCGCCCAGCTCGGACACGTGCCCGCCCAGCAACTGCGCGGCATCGTGCAGGTGTTGTTCTTCTTCGATCACGAAGTCCAGCGCAGCCTGCCCCGTGACGGCCTCGATCCGGCGCACACCCGCCGACACGCCGCCTTCGCTGACCAGTTTGAACAGGCCAATATCGCCGGTGCGGCTGGCATGGGTGCCGCCGCAGAGTTCGGTCGAGGTCGGGCCAAAGCGCAGCACGCGCACATGCTCGCCGTATTTCTCGCCGAATAATGCCATTGCGCCAAAATCCAGCGCGTCCTGCATGGCCATGTTGCGCACTTCACCTTGATGATTTGCACGCACCTCGACATTGACCCGGCGTTCGACCTCGGCCAGTTCCGCTGCCGTCATCGGCTGGAAATGCGAGAAGTCGAAGCGCAACCGATCCGGTGCCACCAGCGAGCCTTTCTGCTGCACATGGGTACCCAGCACGTTGCGCAAAGCGGCGTGCAGCAAATGGGTGGCACTGTGGTTGATCACGATGGCGGCGCGCCGTGCGGCGTTGACCTCCGCCGACAGACGGTCGCCCAGCTTCAGTGCGCCCTGCTTCAGGCTGCCGCGATGCCCGTGGAACTGGCCCGCCAACTTCAGCGTATCAGCCACTTCGAACGCTACACCGAAGGCCGATAACACGCCGGTATCGCCCACCTGCCCGCCGGACTCGGCATAGAACGGCGTGGCCGACAGGATGACGATAGCGGTATCGCCTGCCGCAATGGCATCCACCGGCTTGCCGTCTTTCAACAAGGCCAGCACATGCACGCCATCGGCCGTCAGGCTGTCATAACCCAGGAACTGCGTGGGTGTGAGCGTGGCCACCAAGTCGGCCGGCAATTGCACGCCCCCGCCAAACTTGCCAGCGGCGCGCGCGGTTTCTTTCTGCTGCGTCATCGCCGCGTCAAACCCCTGCACATCCACCGACATGCCGCGCTCGCGGGCCATGTCCTGGGTGAGATCCAGCGGGAAGCCGTAGGTGTCGTACAAGCGGAACGCAGCAGCGCCGGGGATGACGTTGTCGCTGACGCGGGCCGCCACCTCTTCGAAAATCTTCATGCCCGAATCCAGCGTTTCGGCGAAGCGCTCTTCTTCGGCCAGCAAGGCACGCTCGGCGGTGGCGCGGCCTTCGCGCAAGACCGGATAGGCTTCGCCCATCAAGTCATCCAGCGTGGCGACCAGTTTGTGGAAGAACGGCTGGCGCACGCCCAGCATCCAGCCGTGACGCAGCGCACGGCGGATAATCCGGCGCAGCACATAGCCGCGGCCTTCGTTCGAAGGCAGCACACCATCGACAATCAGGAAAGCGCAGGCGCGGATGTGGTCAGCAATCACGCGCAGGGATTTGTTTTCCAGATCGTCGGTGGCGGTGAGTTGGGACGCGTGCCGGATCAGGCGTTGGAACAGATCGATTTCATAATTGGAATGCACATGCTGCAAGATCGCGGTGATGCGCTCCAAGCCCATGCCGGTATCCACGCAGGGGGCAGGCAGCGGCGTCAACGTGCCGTCGGCCGCACGGTCGAACTGCATGAACACGTTGTTCCAGATTTCGATGAAACGATCGCCATCTTCATCCGGCGAACCGGGCGGGCCACCGAAGTGGTCCGGGCCGTGATCGTAGAAGATTTCACTGCACGGGCCGCAGGGACCGGTATCGGCCATCTGCCAGAAATTGTCGGACGCAAACGGCGCGCCCTTGTTGTCACCGATGCGGATGATGCGTTCCGGTGGCAGACCAATCTGATTCAGCCAGATGTCGTAGGCCTCGTCGTCGGTGTGATAGACCGTGGCCAGCAGGCGCTCTTTCGGCAGCTTCCAGACCTCGGTCAGCAGCTCCCAGGCCCAGGCGATGGCGTCCTTCTTGAAGTAGTCGCCGAACGACCAGTTGCCCAGCATCTCGAAGAAGGTGTGGTGGCGCGCGGTGTAACCCACCGAATCCAGATCGTTGTGTTTGCCACCCGCACGCAGGCAGCGCTGCACATCGGCGGCGCGCACATAGCTGCGCTTTTCCGCACCCAGGAACACGTCCTTGAACTGCACCATGCCGGAATTGGTGAACAGCAGGGTGGGGTCATTGCCCGGCACCAGCGGCGCCGACGGCACGATGGTATGGCCCTTGGAGGCGAAGAAGTCGAGAAAGTCGCGGCGGATATCAGAGGTGGTTTTGGCTGGCGTGTGCATACGGGCATCAAGAGGTGACGGGCAGCACTGCGCCCGCGAACCCAGCACGATGCGGGTACGGAACCGAGTTGGCAACCCAATATCGCCAGTTTACAGGGGATGGGCGCTCCATGGCCCTGTCGCACAACGCCTCAATGCTTCACGCCCGCAGAGTGGTCGATTGGCCGTGACGCTGCCTGGGTTTGCGCCCGCTTACTCATCCGGCGCGATGACGGTATAGCCCTTGGACTGCAATTGCGCCAGGTAACCATGGCTACCCAACATTTTGTTGAGTGGCAATGTGGCAAATGTCACCGCGTTCTTGCCCAACGCCGCCTCTGCCGCGGCCATCCATTTGGCCTCTACTTTCCTGCTGGCATCGCCAAAGCCCAGTCGCTTGCCGATACCCGCTTCACTGATCGCATTGCTGCATGCTTCCCACTGATAGGCCGGCGGCAACGCACGCAAGCCCGCGATATCACCGGTGGCCCAGGCATTGGCGCGGGCACGCATCGCATCGATGTCGGTTTCCAGCTGTGTCATCGTTTTATCGAAGCAAACCAGATCATCCAAGGTGGTTTTCGACCATTCCTTCAGTAATGGCTTGGGATCAGTGATGACGATTTCCTCCTTCACCACAGTCACCGCAGGATGATGGGTTTCGATGGCTTTGTTGATCACAGGGGCAAGGATATTGTTGCCATCCAATCCCTGCTTCTTCATTGCTTTGCCATATAACTCTTGCGCAGCAAAAATCGGTCGCCACTTTTCCACACTACTGTCGCTACCGATATAGCGGGATTTCAGCACTTGCCAGCGTGCGTACGAAGCCGGCGACACCACCTCTTGCAGTTTCTTGTCGTCCGGATTGTTGCGCGCACCTAGTAGCTTGGGTAACAGCAACATGCCCTTGAACCAGCCCACATCCACCTTGAAGCCAGCATATGGCGCACGGATTACTTCTTGTGCTTGCGCCAACACGCGATCGACCTGTGCGGATTGCCACTGCATCTTTGCAGGCAATGGACTGAGCGTCCCGAGGATATACAAATCGTGATTGTCCTTGCGTACGATCCACATGCCTGGGCCGGGTTGCTCGCCCTCTACCACCACGGTGGCTTCGGTGCGGATGCCGTCATTGGGCACCGACTGCGGCGCTGACGCTGATGGTGTTGGCTGCGCTTGTTGCGCGTGCAGCGGGGTCAAACTCAATGCCACCAGCAATGCCACAGCCAATCCGGAAACTCGCATTCTGCCTATCCTTGTGCAATGGGAAGGGCGCAGTGTGACGGCAGTCAATGATAGATTTCTCGCTGCCCGCTGAATAATGGAAATTGAACAAGCGCTTGCAGTGGTACGGCCTGCGCAGGATGCTAATCACCTCGCCTTTGGGAGAACAGCGATGGCCATCCGTATGGTGCGACTGGGAACGCCACGTGCAGCGGGCGAAGGTCTGCGGATCGGCACCGTACGCCGCCCGCCACGCGGGGTTCCCAAGGCCGAATTTTCCAAGCGCGATTTTTACGATACTTGGTTGCCCACGGTAGCCCCCAGTCAAGCGGTAATGGACATCGCGCACGCCGCCAAAACAGATAAGGACTGGGCCAATTTCTTCAAACACTACCGCAGCGAAATGAAGCGCCCGGACGCCGCGCATGCCATCGCGCTATTGGCAGCACTGTCGCACAGCACCAACTTCAGCGTGGGCTGCTATTGCGAACTGGAGGCACATTGCCACCGCCACGAGCTACGCAAACTGCTGCTGGAGGCGGGTGCGGAGATGATTGCGCAGGCGATCAATCCTGCGAACGCTTGACCGCCTGCTTGCTTGCACTGGCGGCATCTGCAATCCGCCACAAGTAAACACTGGCATAGCTGCGATACGGGCCCCAGCATTCGCCACGCGCGGCCAACGCTTTCGGGGTGGGCATCGCGTCCAGTTTGTCTATCGTTTGCGCACCTTTGCGTATACCCAAATCATCAATCGGCAATACGTCGGGCCGCCCCAACCGGAACATCAGCATCATTTCCACCGTCCAACGGCCGATACCACGAATGGGCAGCAAGGCCGCCACGATGGCGTCATCGTCCATGTGTCCCATTTGCCGCAGGGTGGGGATCTGACCCGCCTCTTCGCGCCTGGCCAGATCACGCAAGGCCAAGGCCTTGTTGCCGGAGACACCACAACCGCGCAGCGTTGCATCATCAATCCGCGCCAGCGTGTCGCAATGAAAACGATCGCTACTGATCGCGGTTTCCACGCGGCCCACAATCGTCGCAGCCGCCTTGCCACTCAGTTGCTGATACAAAATGGCGCGCGCCAGCGCATCCACTGGATCGAACGGTTGTTGCCAACGCGGATCGGCTTCAATCAATGGCAGTTTGCGCAGCCATGCACCCAATTTGCGGTCGCGCTTGCACAGGTGCGCAAACGCCGCCTCGGTGTCAAACCCACGCGCCTGCTTGGGCATCGGTCAGCCCCGCAGCCGGTCATAGGCGTGCAGCAACCAACCACTGATCACCAGCCCTCCGCCCAACGGCGCCAACGCCGGTGTCAGCCCCAGCAGCGCCGCCGCCAACAAGCTGCCGCCGAACAGCAACACGCCCAGCAGCAGCATGGCCAATGCCAACAAGCTGGTGGGGCGTTGCGCCAGCGGTGCCAGCGCGGTCAGCGCCAACCCATGCAGGAACGCAAACACCGCCGCCTGCAGCAGCCGCGCACTGGCAGCGGGGGCCGCCGCGTGAAAGGCATACGCGCACATGGCTACGGACAATCCCGCCATCAAGCTGCCGATGGCGGCAAGGTAGCGGCGATACACAACAAAACTGGGCGTCGAGAGGCTGTTCATGCCCGCATTGTGCCAAGTTCGGACACCGCACATGCAAACGCCGCGTCAATGCGCGGCGTTTGCGGGAACAATCGGCAGGTGAACTTACTTGACCGGCCAGTACACGTCGAACTGACCATTCTCGGTGAACGCGTTGGCAATCCCAGACTTGTAGTCTTCGTAGGCGCGATCCTTGACTTCATATCCATGCGTCGCCGCCCAAGCGCGCAGAGCATTCCGAGTGTTTTCCAGCTCGGCCATGTAGCCGGTGTACGAAGCCACGGCAACCTTGCCGGCCGGCGCCTGCACAAACTTCACCGGGCCTTGCACGACCACATTGCCGGTGCCCGACTTCTTGCGCACCACTTGCACCACGTCGAAGGTGTACTTCTCGCGTCCCATGTCAGTGGTGACGATACGTAGCGGGCCGACCGCCTCCACGCCGGAATTGGCTTCCAGGGTACGCTTGATCCACTCGGCGTTGGAGGTGATCGAGGCTTGGATCTGTGCGTTGCCGCGATCGACCTGACCTGCACTCACCACCAGCATGTCTTCAGCCGGGCGATCCACCACCTTCGGGGTGCCCATCTTGAAGCCGGGCGCTGCGTAGTCGATATTCGGCACCGAGGTCAGCACGCCGACCAAACGCGACAAGCCCATCTTCATGTCATCGCCGATATGGCGCGTCACGTACAGGCCCGCATAGCGACCCAGCAGGTTCCAACCGTAGTCCACGTCATACGTCTGGGTGATTTCGACGTTACGGTTGTTGCGGCCGGTCGGCTTGAAGAAAAACGCCGTGCGCTTGTTCTCGCCACGCTCGATGTTATTGATATTGATCGCAATCTTCTGCTTCGGCACGCTCTCCACGATTTCGTAGGAGCCGCTACCCAGGCGCGGTTCCTGCGAGGTGTAGTCGAGCTTCGCACCCACACCTTCAGCCGGGCCGGACAGCGACAATTGCATGCGCGGGTCGCGCAGCACCAGCGGGTTCCAATCCTTGAAACGGCGGAAGCTGTTCATCGTGTCAAACACGATGGTGAGCTTGCGATTGGTTTCGGTCTTCTCGGTCAAATGACGTGAGGAAGGCAACATCACCCCCACGATCAGAAACAGCGCAAAGACGATCGCAAGGGAAATCAGGATCTCGAGCAAACGAGTCATTCAGGAATCTCCGGGGAAAACCAAGTACGGCCTAATACCGCACAGACCCCCCATCCTAGCAAACTGAACCCCCGCTGGGCGAGAGGCTGATCAGCATAAATCGCGATGCACGGCACCAATTTGCGCTTTCACTCTAAACCAGCTGCAACTCAAACGCCTTGAGTACCGCCCGGGTACGGTCACGCACCCCCAATTTCGACAGGATATTGGAGACGTGATTTTTGATGGTGCCCTCGGCCACCCCCAGCGAATTGGCAATTTCCTTGTTGGAAAAGCCAGACGCCATCAGCCGCAGGATCTCGGTTTCACGGTCGGTCAGGGGGTCAGGCCGATCCAGGCTGACAAACTCGTTGCGCATATGCTCCAGCCCAGACAGCAGGCGCTGGGTCACCGCCGGCTGTACCAGTGAGCCACCGCCGGCGACGGCCTGGATGGCATCCACCAATTGCTCCAACGAGACATCCTTGAGCATGTAGCCTTTGGCACCCGCCTTGATCCCGGCCAGTACCAGCGCATCGTCATCGAAAGTGGTCAGGATAATCGTGGGTGGCAAGGCGCCCACCCGGCCGAGTGCCTGCAGCGCCTCCAGGCCCGACATTATCGGCATGCGCATATCCATCAACACCACATCAGGCTTGACTTGCGGAATCAGCTCCACAGCCTGCTGGCCATCAATGGCCTCGGCCACTACTTCGATACCGTCGGCCAGTGCCAGCAACGAGCGGATACCCTGACGCACCAAGGTCTGATCATCGACCAGAAAGACACGAATCATACGGTGACTCCTTCGGGTAGCCGGGTGGCGGCATTGGGAGCCACCGGCAAAGTGATGGTAAGTTGAAACCCGTGATTGCGCTGACTCACGATTTCAACCCGGCCACCGTGTTGACGCAAGCGCTCGCCCAGTCCGCGCAGCCCGTTGCCTGCTGTCACCTGATCGCAGCCGCGGCCATCATCGCGCACTTGCAAGATGACGTGGCTGCCTTCACGGCGCGCATTCAACCATAAACCACTGGCACCGGAGTGACGCACCGCATTGGTGATGGCCTCCTGTGCGCAGCGCAGCAGGACATGCGCGCATTCGGGATCATCTACGGTCAGCGGCTCATCAATCTGCATATGAATGTCCAATTTCGGCACATTTTCAGCCAGCAGACGGAGTGCCGATGCCAAGTCGATCGCGCCGCCTTCGCGCAACTGGCTAACCGCCTCGCGCACATCGGTCAACAGTAGACGGGCCAAGGTGTGCGCTTGCTGGACATGCTCCTTGGCCCGCCCTTCGGACAAATGCCCGGCGACTTCCAGATTCAGACTGAGCGCGGTCAGATGATGGCCCAGCAAGTCGTGCAATTCACGGGAGATACGGGTGCGCTCATTGACCCGCGCACTGTCGGCAAGCAATGCGCGGGTGGCACGCAGCTCGGCATTGAGCCGGCGCTGTTCTTCTCGCGCCTGCACTTGCTGCAATGCAACAAGACTGACGACGAATACAAACCCGGAAAACCCCGCATACAGCATCGATTGCATCAAGGCTTCCAACGGCGGGAAGCCCAGCCAGCGGATAAACACCGGCACCACCGCCAACTGACTGGCCAACAGCCATACCACACCCAGCGGCAATGGCAGCAGCCACGGCAGCACGCAGGCCGCCACCATCAACAGTACGCTGCCCATGCCCGTGCCGCTGAAGTAACTGACCCCCAGTGCGGCCACAGTCAGCACGAGCAGCAACAAATAGTCAGCCGGATTGCGGTGGCGCTCGCCCAGATTGCGGGTCAGCCAGATGTATCCGCCGCCAAATGCCAAATAGGCCGCCCAGCCCTGCCAGGGCATTGCCATATTCTCGCTGATGGCTGCAGGCTGCGGCCGCAGCCAGAAATACAGCAGCGGCAGGCCCACCATGGCCCAGGTGAATAAACCAGCGTAGCGCAGCAATCGGGTATGGGAGATTTTGACAAGCATGCCGTGTTATACCCGCTGCCAGCGCGTTCGGCTTGCTCCGAAGGTCATGCTCCGCGCGCCGGGGAGGCATGCGATAATGCCAACTTGCCCCGCGTTGCGGGTGCCTTGCAACAGTGACTGGAGTTTTCAGGAATGTCGATCGCCATCCGCGACGTGCGCGAGCACGAGCTGGATTCTGTCTTGGCCCTCAATAATGCGGCCGGCCCTGCGATCCTCCCCTTGGAGTCCGCCCGGCTGCGGCAGCTGTATGACCATGCCGAATACTTCCGCGTGGCCGAACGTGATGGCGCACTTGCCGGCTTCCTGATTGGTTTTGGTTCGCACGCGCAACACGACAGCCGCAACTTTGCGTGGTTTGCTGAGCGCTACCCGGATTTTTTCTATATCGATCGTGTCGCGGTGGCCAGTCGCCGACGTGGCGGCGGTGTCGGCCGGGCGCTGTATGCGGACGTCCAAAGCTATGCCGAATTACGCTACCCGCAGCTGGCCTGCGAAGTCTTTCTGGAGCATGGCGCCGATCATGCGCTGCTGTTCCACGGCAGCTTTGGGTTCCGCGAAATTGGCCAGCATGTGATGACGCAAGATGGTCTGCGCGCTGCGATGCTGATGAAGACCCTGTGCAGCTATCCTTGGGTGCGTGACACCTACGGCAACGTGCTGCCGGATGTCGCTTGGCTGCAACGCCCGCGCAAGCAGATCTTGGCGGTGCGCCCCACCGGAACCGATGCATGAGTACAGCGACCGATTACGCACAAGCAGGTGAATTGAAATTTGGCCAGGTAGGCATAGCCAATCTGCGCGTGCGTACGCTGGATGTGGCACAGCTGGTCACTGAAATGCGTGAGCGGATACAACGCGCACCCAACCTGTTTTCTCGCGCCGCGATAGTGCTGGATTTTGGCGGCCTCAGCCACCCACCCACGCACGCCTCCGCACAAGCACTGGTGGATGGCCTGCGCAGTGCTGGCGTGCTGCCGGTGGCAGTGGCATACGGCACCAAAGAGATCGACGCCTTGTCGCAACAGTTGGGCCTGCCACTGCTGGCCAAGTTCCGTGCCCAATATGAGCGCAGCGAACCCTCCGCACCGGCTGCAGGCCTGCAACCTGCCACGACGCAAGCAGCCGCCTCGCCGGCCGTCGCAACACCCGCCCCGGCAACCGCTGGCAGCAGCGCCCCCGGCCTGATTCAAACCACGCCGGTTCGCTCGGGGCAGCAGGTGTACGCCGAGCAGCGCGACCTCACCGTGTTGACCACCGTGGGTGCTGGCGCGGAGGTGCTTGCCGATGGCAGCATCCACATTTACGGTGCTCTACGCGGGCGAGCACTGGCAGGTGCCCAAGGCAATATGGAGGCACGGATTTTTTGCCGCGAATTTCACGCCGAACTGGTGTCCGTGGCAGGGCAATACAAAGTGTTGGAAGACATTCCGGCCGAGCTGCGTGGCAAACCCGTGCAAGTTTGGTTGGAACACGGGCAGATCAAACTCGTGGCAATGGATTAACGCAAGGTCGGGCGTTGCCCGGCTCCCATCAGATGCTTCAAGGCCAGCGCCCTTTGCAGACGCGCTGGCACGACAGGAGGAAGACAACTTGGCCGACATCATCGTAGTCACTTCGGGCAAGGGCGGCGTGGGCAAGACCACGACCAGCGCCAGCCTCGCCACCGGCCTTGCACGCAGCGGCAAGAAAGTTGCGGTCATCGACTTCGACGTCGGCCTGCGCAACCTTGACCTGATCATGGGCTGCGAACGCCGCGTGGTGTATGACTTTGTCAACGTCATCCATGGCGAGGCCACACTCAAGCAGGCGCTGATCAAGGACAAGCGTTTCGAAAACCTCTACGTGCTGGCCGCCAGCCAGACCCGCGACAAGGATGCGCTGAGCAAAGACGGCGTGGAAAAGGTGCTGAAAGACCTGGCCGCTGAAGGCTTTGAATTCATCATCTGCGACTCACCGGCCGGTATCGAGAAGGGCGCTTTCCTTGCCATGTATTTCGCCGACAAGGCGGTGGTGGTGGTGAACCCGGAAGTCTCCAGTGTGCGTGACTCCGATCGCGTGCTGGGCTTGCTGGCCTCCAAGACCCACCGCGCCGAACGTGGGGAGGGCGAAGTCTCTGCGCATTTGCTGCTGACACGTTACAACCCGCAACGGGTGGAAAACGGTGAAATGCTCTCCATCGCTGACGTCGAAGAAGTGCTGGGCCTGAAAACGATCGGTGTCATTCCCGAATCCGGTGACGTGCTCAATGCCTCCAACAAAGGCGAACCGGTGATCATGGATCCCGAATCCATCGCCGGCCAAGCGTATGCGGACGCGGTGGCGCGCCTGCTGGGCGAAAGCCGCCCGCTGCGCTTCACCACGGTTGAAAAGAAAGGCTTCTTCAGCAAGCTGTTCGGAGGCTGACGCATGTCCATTTTCGATTTCCTCAAGCCCAAGAAGAACACCGCGCAGACGGCCAAGAATCGCTTGCAGATCATCATTGCGCAGGAGCGCAGCTCGGCCGGCGCGCCGGACTATCTGCCGCTGATGCGACGCGAAATTCTGGAAGTGATCCGCAAGTACGTGAACGTGGATACCGATGCGGTCAAGGTCGATGTGGTGAAAGACGGCGAGCACGACGTGCTGGATATTTCGGTATCGCTGCCCGAACGCGGGGCCACGCCGGCCTGACTCCAACCTGTCATGCCATCCCGGCGCAAGCCGGGATCCGGCTATCGATCACAACATGCCAGAACAACCGGATATGCAGGTGCCAGGTGTGCGAATTGATGCCGGCCTGCACCGGAATGACGAGCACGGTGTACTGATCCTGTCAGACATTGGCTTCAACGCGCCAACCGCACTGTTGGCGCGCTACGGCTTGGTGCTGGAACACATCGCAGACGCCCAACCCATCCCCGGCAGCTACTGGGGCGATTGCGAGGCCGGCATCATCGGCAACACCGTGTATGCGCGCAGCGATACGCCGGTGCATTCGCTGCTGCATGAAGCCGGTCATCTGATCGTGCTGCCGCCCGACACACGCGCCGCCGTACACACCGACGCCACCGATTCGGTACCGGAAGAAGACGCCGTATGCGTTCTGCAAGCCTTGCTAGGCGAAGCGCTTGGCATCGACCGCACACGCATCTGGGCTGATATGGATGCTTGGGGTTACACCTTTCGTTTGGGTAGCGCCCGCGCCTATGCCGAGCACGATGCCGACACCGCATGGCAGTGGCTGCATACGCATGGCCTGACCGATGCCAAGCGTCAGCTGGCGTTGCCTGCGGCCTGACTTGCGGCCGCCCACCTTGGCCCACTAGCCTTGCAACTCCCGCGTCACCCAGAGTTGCCATCGTGATGTTACGCACCACCCTGCTCGCCGTTGCCATGCTCACCGTGCTGGGTGGCCTTGCTGCATGTCAACGCAAAGCACCCACACCGGCCCCGGCACCACCGCCCACGCCCGCTGCAAGCACCGGCGAAACCGCCGATCAATTCATCGCCCGCGTCAATCAAGAAGTGCGCCAGCACTACCCGGAATTGAATTCAGCGCAGTGGCTTTCCAATACCGATATCAATTCGGATAGTGAGCTGATTGCGGCCAAGGCCAATGAACGCTGGCTGGCGCACCTCACTGTGTGGCTTGCCGAAGCCAAGCGATTTGAAGGCCAGCCGATGGCACCGCAAACCGCCCGCGCACTCAAGCTGCTAACGCTGTGGACAGCGATGCCGGCACCGCAAGACCCCAAGCAACGGGAAGAGCTCACCCAAATCGCCAGCCGCATGGAAGGCATGTATGGCGCGGGCCGTGTTTGCAATAGTGAGGGCCGCCACAAAACCTGTCGCGACATCGGCCAGCTCAGCGACGTACTGGCCAAGAATCGTGATTACGATGCACAGCTGCAAGCATGGACCGGCTGGCATAGCATCAGCATCCCGATGCGCAAGGACTACACCCGCTTTGTCACACTGGTAAACATCGGTGCCCGGCAACTTGGCTACGCCGATACCGGCGAACTGTGGCGCGCCGGTTACGACATGCCACCGCCCGAGCTTGCCAAGGAAAGTGATCGTCTGTGGAATCAAGTCAAACCGCTGTACGAACAATTGCATTGCTATGCGCGCGGCAAGCTCGATGCACAGTACGGCAAAGACAAAGGCGAACTGCCAGGTGGTCTGTTACCCGCACATTTGCTGGGCAATTTATGGCAGCAAGACTGGAGCAACCTGTGGGATCTGCTGGCCCCATACCCGGCAGCCGTCAACTTGGACATCAGTGGCACCCTGCAACAGCGTGCACAAGCCGAATTGCTCTACGCGCAGGTCAGAAAGCAGGATGACACCATCGGCACTGCCGCCGCGCGTGCATTCAACATTGAACGCGCCGCGCAACTGGCCAGCGCCAAATTGATGACTCGTGATGCCGAGAGTTTTTATGTCTCGCTGGGCTTTCCAAAATTGCCGGGCAGCTATTGGCAGAAGTCACAATTCATCCGGCCACTGGATCGCGATGTCATGTGCCACGCCAGTGCCTGGGACATGAATATGCAAGGCGATCTGCGCACCAAGATGTGCATCACCCCCAGCGAAGAGGATTACACCACCATCTACCACGAGCTGGGCCACCTGTATTACGACATGGCCTACAACCCACTACCGCCGCTCTTTCAAAATGGCGCGCAGGATGGCTTCCACGAAGCCATCGGCGACACCATCGTGCTGGCGATGACGCCGCACTACTTGGCCTCGGTGGGGCTGCTGCAAGAAGCACCACAAAATTCGCAATCACAGATCAACGCACAGATGCGGATGGCGCTAAGCAAGGTTGCTTTCTTGCCATTTGGCTTGATGATCGACCGCTGGCGCTGGGGGGTGTTCGATGGCTCGATCAAGCCGGCCGATTACAACAAAGCATGGTGGGCACTGAAAGCCCAATACCAAGGCGTGGCCCCGGTGACAGCACGTGGCGAAGACTATTTTGATGCCGGCGCGAAATACCACGTTCCCGCCAACACACCCTACACACGCTACTTTCTGGCCAATATCCTGCAATTCCAGTTCTACAAGGCGCTGTGCGATGCGTCCGGCTACAAGGGCCGGTTGTCCGAATGCAGTTTTTACGGCAGCAAGGCCGCCGGCGACAAATACTGGGCCATGCTGCGCAAAGGCAGCAGCCAACCGTGGCAGCAAACCCTGCAAGAACTCACCGGCAGCGACCACATGGATGCCGCACCCCTGCTGGAGTACTTCGCCCCCCTGCACACTTGGCTGAAGCAGGAGAACGCCGGGCTGCAGTGTGGTTGGATCACTGGCAGCACGCCGAACCCTGACCGCAATTGATTCCCTCAAATTCCAGAGTGGCCATGTCAAAAGTCACTTGCATGGCACACATATCGGATGCCAGCCTGACAGGAACATCAGGAATATAGACACCATGACCAATCCCTGCAGGCTCACTGTTTTTTCGCTACTTCTCGCAATCACCGGCTCTGCTTTCACGCAAGCCACTTCTGGCAACATCATAGGCGATGGCAACCCAGGCGATACTGTCGTAATCAGCGGTGATAGCAATGGATTCAAGCGCGAGATTTCGATCAAAAGTGATGGCAAGTACAAGCTGCGCCATGTCCCGATCGGCAGTTATCACGTCACGTTCATTCAAGCAGACGGCAAAATAATTACCCTGCAGGATGTTCAAGTTCGCCCCGATGCTACTTCCCGAGCGTCTACTCCGGGCAAGGCCACTGAAGTCAGCGAAAACACAGGAAACCCCTGAAATTCAGCAAAACCCGACATAGGCCGTACCGACTGGTCTGTTTTTCTGGGGCATCCCAGCGCCATACTGCCCACATGCAAACCGACCTCGCTCCGCAGCCTGCCGCCACGGCTACCGCCTTACCTGCA
Organism: uncultured Thermomonas sp.; assembly: GCF_937872235.1. Taxonomy (NCBI): domain Bacteria; kingdom Pseudomonadati; phylum Pseudomonadota; class Gammaproteobacteria; order Lysobacterales; family Lysobacteraceae; genus Thermomonas; species uncultured Thermomonas sp. The sequence goes on along the minus strand of NZ_CALMPC010000108.1, from coordinate 4,196 downwards.
CGGTTTTATGTGGAACCCGCGATGGCCGATCTCGACCGGCGCGCGCTGTTTGGCCGTGCCTGGCAATGGGTGGCGCATGTCTCGCAATTGCGCGCCGCCGGCGACCACGTCATCGCCAATCTCGCTGGCCTGCCGGTCATTGCGGTGCGCGGCAGCGATGCTGTCATTCGGGTCATGCACAACGTCTGCCGGCATCGCGCCGGGCCGATTGCGCAATGCGATGGGCTGGCCGCGAAATCGCTGCGCTGCCGTTATCACGGGTGGACGTACACCTTGGAGGGGCAATTGCGCTCGGCACCGGAAATGAAGGACGCGCAAGACTTCGATGTGGCCGATGTGCAGCTGCCGCAGCTGGCGGTGAAGGTCTGGCAGGGTTTGGTGTTTGCCGCGATCGATGCCGCAAACGCACCTGATTTCGATGCCTTCGTTGCCGGTATCGACGCACGGCTGGGCGCAGATAGAGGCCTGGACGCCTACGGCGACCACCATCGTGCAAGTTATGACATCGCCTGCAACTGGAAGGTGTACATCGACAATTATCTGGAGGGCTACCACGTCCCGCACGTGCATCCCGGCCTGAACCGGTTGCTGGATTACCGCAGCTATCGCACCGAGTTGTCGGCATGGCATTCGCTGCAATGGAGCCCACTCGAAAGTGATGCCGCACTGTATGGCAACGGCGATGCGCTGTATTACTGGCTGTGGCCCAACACCATGCTCAATATCCTGCCAGGGCGCCTGCAAACCAATACCGTGGTGCCGTTGGGGGTGGATCATTGCCGGGTGATCTTTGACAGTTATTACGCCGAAAGTGATGACTCTGCCAAGCGCGATGCGGATCTTGCTTTCAGCGATGAAGTGCAGCACGAGGACATCGGCATCTGCGAGGACGTGCAGCGCGGGATGGCCTCCGGCAGCTACGTGCCGGGCCGGCTGAACCCGCTGCGCGAGACCGGCGTGCACCACTTCCACGAACTGCTGCGCGCGGCCTACCGCGGGCACGCCGCCGATGCCGCGACCGGTCAGGCCGGGGGCGCCGTCGATGCCCGCGCCTGAAATCGCCGGGGCAGAGGCCACCACGACGACGCCTGCACGTGCCCCGCTGGGCCTGTGGATGGCCACCGCGCTGGTGATCGGCAGCATGATCGGCAGCGGCGTGTTCCTGCTGCCGGCCGCGCTGGCGCCCTTCGGTGCGTCCAGCCTGCTGGGCTGGGCGATCGCGCTGGGCGGCGCACTGCTGCTGGCGGCCACCTTCGCGCGGCTGGCGGTGCACTGGCCGTGCACCGGCGGCCCCTACGCCTACGTGCGGCGCGCGTTCGGCGACACCGCGGGCTTCGCCATCGCGTGGAGCTACTGGGTCTCCATCTGGTCCGGCATGGCGGCGATCGCGGTGGCCTTCGCCGGCAGCCTGGGCGCGCTGTTCCCCGCGCTGACCGCCACCCCCGTGCGGGCGGCGCTGTGCGCGCTGGCGGCGCTGTGGACGTGCACGCTGGTGAACGTGGCCAGCCTGCGCGAGGCCGGCCGGCTGCAGGTCGCATTGACCACGCTGAAACTGCTGCCGCTGCTGCTGTTCGGGCTGGTGGCCCTGTGGTGGGTCGGCCCCGACCGCTACGTGCCGTTCAATCCCAGCGGGCAGTCGCTGCCGCAGGTGGCCAACGCCACGGTCATCCTCACCATGTGGGCGCTGTGCGGGCTGGAAGTGGCTACCGTGCCGGCCGGCGCGATCCGCGACCCCGCCCGCACCATCCCGCGCGCCACCCTGCTGGGCACGCTGCTGGCAGGCGTCGCCACCATCCTGGCCTGCACGGCGGTGATCGGGCTGGTGCCGGGCGAGGTGCTGAAGGCGTCCGGCGCGCCGATGGCGGAAGCCGCCGCGCGCACCTGGGGGCCAGGCGCCGGCATCGCGATCGCCGCGCTGGCCGCGGTGTCCACCTTCGGCGCCATCAACGGCTGGGTGATGGTCTGCGCGCAGGTGTCGCTGGCCGCGGCCGGCGACCGCCTGTTCCCGCGCGCCTTCGCCCGGCGCGACCGCCACGGCACGCCCGTGTTCGGCGTGCTGGTGGGGAGCAGCCTTGCCACCGTGCTGGTGATCGCCAGCTACAGCCGCTCGCTGGTGGACCTGTTCACTTTCATCCTGCTGATCTCCACCTCGGCCATCCTGCTGCCATATGCGGCCAGCAGCGCCGCCTGGCTGCGACGCGGCACCGGCGGCGGGCGCATCGTCGCCGCCCTGGCGCTGCTGTACAGCCTGTACGCGCTATCCGGTGCCGGCGCCGAAGCGCTGGGCTGGGGTGCGGTGCTGCTGCTGGCGGGGCTGCCGGTGTATGCGTGGATGCGCCGAAGCACACCTGCAACGCGATAGACTTGCGTGCTGCCGGAGCTTCTGGCACCCGCAGCGCGCGCCGATGGGCATGGGTTTCCCACCACCCGAACAGCCAGCCGGTCAGCGCAAAAGCCGCCATGCCCAAGGCCTGGTGCAGCCCCTATTGCTCAGCAGCGGCGGCAGCATGCCGGCAATCACGGCATTTGCCCAAGCCGGAAAACGCTTGCAGGGACAACGGGCGGAAGGCGGGGGCGGAAGGCGGATGACGCTGACCATGGCATCCACCCAGTTTGCGCAACACCGGGGCCAGTACCCGTGCCAGCCGGCAGGGTATAATCGCCCGGCACAGTGGGAGAAGCGCGCAGGCTTTCGGGTCTCGTCGCGCTGCCGAAGGCGCAACCGCCCGGAATCGCTCAGGCCCAAGACCGCTGTGTGACCACACTCTGGAGAGATTGGCCCGTCGTCCCCCCACAGACGCGGCCGGCGCCGAAGGGGCAAGAAGCTGCGCGGGATCCCCTCCCCATCCGCGCGCTTCCAAACTCTCAGGCAAAAGGACAGAGCGGGCATCCCTTTCACGCGCACTGCGCCCTCGGATGCCGCCATGACTCAGCCCTCGCTTCGCTCGCTCGAACACCACGACGCTTTCATCGAACGCCATATCGGCCCGAATGATGCCGAAATTGCCGCCATGCTTGCGCAGGTCGGCCACGCTTCGCTGGAAGCCTTCACCGATGCCATCGTGCCGGCCTCGATCAAGTCAGCCAACCCGCTGGCGTTGCCAGAGGCGATGACCGAGGTCGACGCGCTGGCCAGGATCCGCGCCATCGCGCAGAAGAACCAGCTGTTCAAGAGCTTCATCGGCCAGGGCTACTACGGCACCCACACGCCCAACGTCATCCTGCGCAACATCCTGGAAAACCCGGCGTGGTACACCGCGTACACACCGTATCAGGCCGAGATTTCGCAAGGCCGGATGGAGGCGCTGATCAATTTCCAGACCATGATTGCCGACCTGACCGGCATGGACATCGCCAGCGCTTCGTTGCTGGACGAAGCCTCTGCCGCAGCGGAGGCCATGACGCTGGCCAAGCGCAGTGCCAAGTCGAAATCCGACACGTTCCTGGTGGTGGGTGACACCCATCCGCAGACCATCGAAGTGTTGCAAACCCGTGCCGATCCGCTGGGCCTGAAGGTCAATGTGGTGCGCGGCACCGATGCCGTGCATGCCGCAATCGCCGAAGGTGATTATTTCGGCGTGCTGGTGCAGTACCCGGCGTCCAGCGGCTGGGTCGCCGACTGGGAGAAGGACGCCGAGGCCATCCACGCGCACAACGCATTGTTCGTGGTCGCTACCGACCTGCTGGCCCTGACCCTGCTGAAGTCGCCGGGCGAAATGGGCGCCGATATCGTGATCGGCAACAGCCAGCGCTTTGGTGTGCCGTTCGGCTTCGGCGGCCCGCACGCGGCGTTCATGGCCTGCCGCGATGCGTTCAAGCGCAGCATGCCCGGCCGCCTGATCGGCGTGTCCATCGACGCCGACGGCAACCCCGCCTACCGCCTCACCCTGCAGACCCGCGAGCAGCACATCCGCCGCGAAAAGGCCACCTCCAACATCTGCACCGCGCAGGTGCTGCTGGCGGTGATGGCCTCGATGTATGCCGTCTACCACGGCCCTGACGGCCTGAAGCGCATTGCGCAGCGCGTGGCGCGCTACACCGCGATTCTTGCTGCGGGCCTGAAGGAATTGGGCTTTGGCACCGTGCACGCGACCGCATTCGACACGCTGTGCATCGATGCCGGCGACAACAACGCTGCGATTGCCGAACGTGCGCGCAGTCTGGGTGCCAACTTGCGTGTGCGTGGCAATGGCTCG
>NZ_CALMPC010000107.1:0-4496 GCF_937872235.1 uncultured Thermomonas sp. | reverse complement strand
GCCGGCAGCCCGCAGGTGCCGTGCAGCGCGTACGCTAGAGGTCTGGACGGGCGAGGAACAGGAGGGCTTCCCATGACGGCTCCATCGGGCTGGTTGCTGTGGGCGCTGCTGTCGGCGTGCTTCGCGGCATTGACCGCGATCTTCGCCAAGGTGGGCATCCGCGGCGTGGATTCGGACTTCGCCACGCTGCTCCGGACGGTGTTCATCCTGGGGGTGCTGGCGCCGTTCGTGTGGTTGACCGGGAAGTGGACCAATCCGCTGTCGCTGTCCGCCAAAACGGTGCTGTTCCTGGCGCTGTCGGCGCTGGCCACGGGCGCGTCGTGGGTGTGCTACTTCCGCGCGCTGCAGCTTGGGCATGCGTCGCAGGTGGCACCCATCGACAAGCTGAGCGTGGTGCTGGTGGCGGTCTTCGCGTATGCGCTGCTGGGCGAGCGGCCGGCGGTGCAGGAATGGCTGGGCATCGCGCTGGTCGCCGCCGGGGTGCTGTTGATCGCGCTGCACAAGGCACCCGCCGCCTGAGCGGTACCCGCAAGGCTGTGTTCTGCGGGTGTGCTTGATGCATCGCCGCCGTGCAATACATAGTCGGCGATTGTCTGTTGGAGATCTGCCATGGCGCGGTTGTTCACCCCTGTTTCGTTCGGGCCGCTCACGCTGGCCAACCGCATCGTGGTCGCGCCCATGTGCCAGTACGCCAGCAGCGAGGGCCGGGCCAACGACTGGCACGTGCAGCACTGGGGCACGCTGTCCCAGTCGGGGGCCGGCCTGCTGCTGACCGAGGCCACGGCCGTGGTACCGGAGGGCCGCATCAGCTGGGCCGACCTCGGTCTCTATGACGATGCCTGCGAAGCCGCGTTCGCGCAGGCGCTGGCCAGCGTGCGGCGCTGGTCGCCGATGCCGGTGGGCGTGCAGCTGGCGCACGCCGGGCGCAAGGCCTCCACCCATCGGCCGTGGGAGCACGGTGGCGGCGCGATCGCGCCGGGGGCGACGCACGGCTGGCAGGTGGTGGCGCCGTCCGCGCTGCCCTATGCGGAGCACGACCCGCTGCCGGCGGCGCTGGACGCCGCGGGCATCGCCCGCGTGGTGCAGGCGTTCGTTGACGCGGCGCGGCGTGCCGCCCGGCTGGGCTTGGATGCGATCGAGCTCCACGCCGCGCACGGCTACCTGCTGCACCAGTTCCTGTCGCCGCTCAGCAACCGCCGCGAAGACGGTTACGGCGGTCCGCTGGCGCACCGCATGCGGCTGCTGCTGGAGGTGTTCGACGCGGTCCGCGCGGCGGTGCCGGCCACGATGGCGGTGGGCGTGCGGATCTCCGCCACCGACTGGGTGGACGGCGGCTGGGACCTGCCGCAGAGCATCGCGCTGGCGCGTGCGCTGGAGGCCCACGGCTGCCACTTCATCCACGTCTCCAGCGGCGGCCTGCATCCGGCCCAGAAGATCGCGGTGGGGCCGGGCTACCAGTTGCCGTTCGCCACGGCGATCCGCCGCGAGGTTGCCATGCCGGTGCTCGGCGTGGGCCTGATCACCACCCCGGCGCAGGCCGAGGCCGCGTTGGAGCAGGGGCAGACCGATGCGATCGCGCTGGCCCGCGCGATGCTCTACGATCCGCGTTGGCCATGGCACGCCGCTGCCGCGTTGGGCGCGACGGTGGGCACGTCGCCGCGCTTCCTGCGCGCGTTGCCGCATGGCTTGCCGCCGCTGCTGGTGCCCGCTACTGGCACGGCCGACTGAATCCCGATTCCGAAGGTGTTCCAACATGGCCAAGCCCGCACTGATGCCCGCCGTATTTTTGGGCCACGGCAGCCCGATGAACGCGTTGCAACACAACCGCTATACCGAAGCGTGGCGGGCGTTCGGGGAAGCGGTGCCCGCGCCGCGTGCAATCCTGGCGGTGTCGGCGCATTGGTATGTGGATGGGTTGGCGCTGACGGCGATGCCGCAGCCGCGCACGATCCATGATTTCGGTGGATTTCCGCAGGCCTTGTTCGATGTGCAATACCCCGCGCCGGGGTTGCCGGCGCTGGCCGAAGAAGTGGCCGATCTGGTGGCACCGGACTTTGTAGCGGCTGCCGACCATGCAAGTTGGGGGCTGGATCACGGCACCTGGTCGGTGTTGGTGCATGCCTTTCCCAAGGCCGATATCCCGGTGGTGCAACTGTCGCTGGATGCGCGCAAGCCATTGCAGTGGCATCTGGCGTTGGGCGCGAAACTGGCTGCGCTGCGCGAGCGTGGCGTGTTGATCGTGGGCAGCGGCAATGTGGTGCACAACTTGCGTGCGGTCGATTGGCACAACCCCGATGGCGCGTTCGATTGGGCGCAGCGGTTCAATGCCGATGCGATGGCGTTGCTGCAAACGCGACCGGAGGACAGCCCCACGCTGGCCAGCCATCGCGACTACCGCATGGCGGTGCCCACGCCCGATCACTTCCTGCCGCTGCTGTATATCGCAGGTCTGGCTGCGGCCGCCAACAGCAAGCCGCACGTGCTGGTGGATGGCTACACCTATGGTGCGTTGTCGATGACCGCGTATGCGGTGTAGGCAGGATTACACCTCGCGTGCAATCGCCCGCCAGCCGATGTCGTTGCGGTGGAATTCGTTGGCCCAGTGGATCGCGGCAACGCCTGCGTAAGCGGCACGTTGCGCGGCGTGCACGGTATCACCCAACGCGCACACGCAGAGCACGCGGCCACCCGCGCTGACCACGTTGCCGGCGGCATCTTGCGCGGTGCCGGCGTGGAACACTTTGGCCGATGCCGGGACGTTGCCAAGGCCGGTAATCACATCGCCGGTGATCGGGGTTTCGGGATACGGTTTGGCTGCCATCACCACCCCCAAGGCCGGTTGCGGGTTCCATTGCGCGTGTGCGCCATCCAGTTTGCCGTCGATGGCGGCGTCGAGCAGGTCCAGTAAATCCGACTCCAGCCGCAGCATCACCGGCTGCGTTTCCGGGTCACCAAAACGCACATTGAATTCGATGACTTTGGGCGCGCCGCTGGCATCAATCATCAGCCCGGCGTACAGAAATCCGGTGAATGGAATGCCATCTTCCAGCATGCCTTGCACGGTGGGGTTGACCACTTCGCGCATCACCCGCGCATGCACCTCGGGCGTCACCACCGGCGCAGGCGAGTACGCGCCCATGCCGCCGGTGTTGGGTCCGGTGTCGCCATCGAACACGCGCTTGTGATCTTGCGAGGTAGCCATCGGCAAGGCGGTATGGCCATCCACCATCGAAATGAAACTGGCTTCTTCGCCCGCCAGAAATTCCTCGATCACCACCCGCGCACCGGCATCGCCAAAGGCGTTGCCTTCCAGCATGTCGCGCACCGCGGCTTCGGCTTCGGCCAGGGTCATCGCCACAATCACGCCTTTGCCAGCGGCCAGGCCGTCGGCCTTGATCACGATCGGTGCGCCTTTTTCGTGGACATAGGCCAGTGCGGCATCAACTTGCGAATGCACGGCGTAGTACGCGGTGGGGATGCCGTGACGGGCCAGGAAATCCTTGGCGTAGGCCTTGCTGCCTTCCAGCTGTGCGGCAGCAGCGGTGGGGCCGAAGATGCGCAGCCCGGCGGCGCGGAAGGTGTCCACCACGCCTGCCACCAGCGGCACTTCCGGGCCCACCACGGTCAGCGCCACGGCTTCGTCCTGCGCAAGTTTGAGCAGGCCGGCGATGTCCGTCACGTTGAGCGCCACGTTGCGGCATTTGGCTGTGTGCGCGGTGCCGGCATTGCCGGGCGCTACCAGAATGTCGGTGACGCGCGGCGATTGCGCCAGCTTCCATGCCAGGGCGTGTTCGCGGCCGCCGGAACCGATGACAAGAAGTTTCATGCTGCATCCACCTGCCGAATTGTCTGAAGAAGCTCAGCCCCCTGAGCCAGGGGGCGATTCGCGCCGCAGGCGCGAATGGGGGTGTGGCAGCGCGGGCAGGGCCCAAGGTTTGCGTGGCAAACTTTGGGATTGATGCCAGCGCTGCCGGCATCAGTGCCGGAAATGCCGAACACCGGTAAATACCATCGCAATGCCGTGTTCGTCGGCGGCGGCAATCACTTCGGCATCGCGCATCGAACCGCCGGGTTGGATCACCGCCTGGATGCCGGCTTCGGCGGCGGCGTCGATGCCGTCGCGGAACGGGAAAAACGCATCACTGGCCATCACCGATCCGGGCACGATCAGGCCCGCATCGGTGGCTTTGATGCCGGCGATGCGCGCCGAATACACGCGGCTCATTTGGCCGGCGCCCACGCCAATGGTGCGGCTGTCTTTGGCATACACAATCGCGTTGGATTTGACGAACTTGGCGACCTTCCACGCAAACAGCAGGTCGGCAAATTGCGCGTCGGTGGGTGCAAGCTGACTGACCACTTTCAATGCGTCACGGGTGACGACGCGGGCATCGGCGGTTTGCAGCAACATGCCGGAGTTCACCCGTTTGCTGTCGATGAAACCGGGGGATGGTGGCGCCAGCGGGATGCGCAACACGCGCACATTGGCTTTCTTT
>NZ_CALMPC010000106.1:0-5746 GCF_937872235.1 uncultured Thermomonas sp. | reverse complement strand
GGGCCGATCCCGGCTGCGCAGTCTCCAGTACGGGTTGGGGTGAGTTTTATATCCGTGCGGCTGCAGCCCATGAGATCTGTGCCCGCGTGCGTTTGGCCGGCGAGCCACTGCCCAAAGCGGCCAACGATGTGATCAACAAAGACATCCCCAAAGCCGGTGGCGACGGTGGCGCGATTGCACTGGCCGCCGACGGGGTAATGACGTTCCCGTTCAACACCGGCGGCATGTATCGCGGCTGGATCGGCAGCGACGGCGTGCCGCATGTGGCGATCTACAAAACCGATAGCTTGCCGATGCCGGGGCAATGAACTACCGCTCCGAATGCCCGCCCTCGTCGTGGGCACGCGGGGCCAGCAGTTCGGGTTGGATCAATTCGACGAAGGCCCGCGCTTGCGGGCTCAAGAACTTGCCTTTGCGCATTACGATGCCGTAGCTGCGTGAGGGAAACCAGCGCGCCAGTGAACGCGTGGCTAGCCGCTGACGGTCGGCTTCGGTCAGGCAAATCGCGGTCACGATACTGATGCCAAGCCCCATCGCCACGTATTGCTTGATGACCTCCCAGCCGCCGACTTCCAGTGCCACCGTATAGGGCACCCGGTTTTGCTGGAACACCAGGTCCACCAGCCGATAGGTGGTCAAGCGTTTGGGCGGCAAGATCAGGCCGTATGGCGATAAATCTTCCAGCCTCAAATCACGCTTGCCGGCCAGCGGGTGGTCCAGCGGCATGATCAGCATCGGCTCAAACCGATACACCGGCGAATAGCTGAGGTCAGCCGGCACATCCAGCATCGAGCCCACCGCCAAGTCCACGCCGTCACTGCGCAGCAAGTCCAGCCCGCTGGCACCGGTCACATTGTGCAGGGAAAGCCGCACATCGGGGTGGCGTTCACGGAACGCCTCCACGATCCCGGGCAGCAAATACAGGATGGTGGAGCTACCGGCGGCCACATTCAATTCACCGGCATCCAGCCCACGTACCTGCTCACGGAAGCTGGCGGCCAGCCCGTCCAGCCCTTCCACCAGTGGGCGCGCCATGGCGTACAGCAGATCGCCTTCGCGGGTGGGGGTGAGCCTTCGCCCGCTGCGCTCAAGCAAACGCACCCCCAGTTCGCGCTCCAGCGCCTGCAATTGCAGGGTGACAGCCGGTTGGCTGAGGAAAAGTGCTTCCGCTGCGCGTGAAATCGAGCCCAGGCGCGCCACCTGACAGAACGCCCGCAGTGGCTTCAGGCGGGAGCCTTTGTAAGCAAAACGCAGGGCTGCAGGGGGTGTTTTGGGCATTTATTCTAAATGTGTATTTATTTTTCTTATATATATTATTGATAAATCTAGTTTGTCAAATACAGCACGCTGACGGATGGTTGGCTTCCCCACAGGAATTCCGGAGAAGTCGATGTCCGCAGTGCTGCAAGCGCGCCCGGGGCAGGGCGTTGTCATCACCCATCACCTGCCAGGGCAGGAGCGCCTGTTGCCGGCCGCCGCGTTGGAGTTTCTGGCTGACCTGCACCGCCGTTTCGAAGGTGAACGGCAAGCCCGCCTGAGCGCCCGCCGCGCTCGCCAGCAGGCGTTTGATGCCGGTGCGTTGCCGGATTTCCGCGCCGATACCGCGCACATTCGCCAAGGCGACTGGACGGTGGCGCCGACACCGGCCGCCTTGTTGGATCGCCGCGTGGAAATCACCGGGCCGGTGGACCCGAAGATGGTGATCAATGCATTGAACTCGGGCGCCAATTGCTACATGGCCGACTTCGAGGATTCCACCGCGCCCACTTGGAGCAACCTGCTGACCGGGCAGCAAGCGCTGCGCACGGCGATTGCCGGGGCACTGGTGTTCGAGGCTGGCGGCAAGCGCTACGAATTGCGCCCGGAGCGCGAACAGGCGGTGCTGCTGGTGCGCCCACGCGGTTGGCACCTGGATGAAAAGCACGTGCTGGTGGATGGCGCGCGGATCGCCGCAGCGTTGTTCGATGCCGGCCTGTTTTGCTACCACAACGCACATGTGTTGGCCGGCAAGGCGCGTGGCCCGTATTTCTACCTGCCCAAGTTGCAGTCGATGGAAGAGGCCGCGTTGTGGGAGCAGGTGCTGGCCGCCATCGAGGCCGCGCTGGGCCTGCCGCATGGGCAGATCAAAGTGACCGTGCTGATTGAAACCCTGCCGGCCGCGTTCGAGATGGACGAAATCCTGCACGCGCTGAAAGACCGCATCGTGGGGTTGAACTGCGGACGCTGGGACTACATTTTTTCCTACATCAAAACCTTCCGTCGGCACTCCGATAAAGTGCTGCCCGAGCGCGGCCAGGTGACGATGGCGCAGCCGTTCTTGCGCGCCTATTCCGAATTGTTGATCCAGACCTGCCACCGTCGCGGTGCGCATGCGATGGGCGGAATGGCCGCACAAATCCCGATCAGTGGCGATGCCGATGCCAATACCGCCGCACTGGCACGCGTGCGCGCCGACAAATTGCGCGAGGTGACTGCCGGCCACGATGGCACCTGGGTGGCACACCCGGCCCTGATCCCGCTGGCACGTGAAGTGTTCGACGCGCGTATGCCCGGCCCGCATCAGCGCCAAGTGGCGCGTGCCGATGTCAGCGTGTCACGCGACGACTTGATCACGCCTTCGCGCGGCACCATCAGCCGGCAGGGCTTTGAAAACAATGTCGAAGTCTGCGTGCGTTATCTGGCCGCATGGTTGGCCGGCAATGGCTGCGTGCCGATCCACCACTTGATGGAAGACGCCGCTACCGCCGAAATCGCCCGCACCCAGTTGTGGCAATGGCTGCATTTTGCGGATGGCGGCAGCGAGCCGCTGTCGCTGGACGATGGCACCCCGGTCGATTTCGTGCTGCTGGAGCGTGCCTTGATTGGCCTGCCGGCGCGGTTGGCCGCACAACCCAACTTGCCCGGTGCCGGCCACGTCAGTGAAGCCATCGGCATGCTCGACCGCCTCACCCACGCCGAGGAGCTGGCCGAGTTCCTCACCCTGCCTGCGTACGAACGCATCGATTGACCCACGCCCACCCATCTGCCAATCCCACGAGGCTTTCCCATGAAATACCACCTGCCAACCGCCGAACAACTGAAGCTGGACTGGGCCAACAACCCGCGCTGGGCCGGCATCACCCGCAGCTACTCCGCCGAAGACGTGGTGCGCCTGCGCGGCACCATCCCGGTGGAGCATTCGATTGCTCGCCACGGTGCCGAAAAATTGTGGAAGTCACTGCAGCACGAAGATTTCGTCAACGCACTGGGCGCACTGACCGGCAACCAGGCCATGCAGCAGGTCAAGGCCGGCCTGAAGGCGATTTATCTGTCGGGCTGGCAAGTGGCCGCCGATGCCAATGGGGCGGGCGAAATGTACCCCGACCAGTCGCTGTACCCGGCCAACTCGGTGCCGCAGGTGGTCAAGCGCATCAACAACACCTTGCTGCGTGCGGATCAGCTCAGCCATGCCGAAGGTGACAATTCCATCGACTATCTGCAGCCGATCGTGGCCGATGCCGAAGCCGGTTTCGGCGGCGTGCTCAATGCATTCGAGCTGATGAAGGCAATGATCGAAGCCGGTGCCGCCGGGGTGCATTTTGAAGACCAGTTGGCCTCGGTGAAGAAGTGCGGGCACATGGGCGGCAAGGTGCTGGTGCCCACCCGCGAGGCGGTGGAAAAACTGACCGCCGCACGTCTGGCTGCCGACGTGATGGGCGTGCCGACCTTGATCGTGGCGCGCACCGACGCCGAGGCCGCGGATCTGCTGACCTCCGACATTGACCCCAACGACCGCCCGTTCTGCACCGGCGAGCGCACCGTGGAGGGTTTCTACAAAACCCAAAATGGCTTGCAGCAGGCGATCAGCCGTGGCCTGGCCTACGCACCGTATGCCGATCTGGTGTGGTGCGAAACCGGCAAGCCGGATCTGGAATTTGCGCGCAAGTTTGCCGAAGCCATCCACGCCAAGTTCCCCGGCAAGTTGCTGGCCTACAACTGCTCGCCGTCCTTCAATTGGAAGAAGAATCTGGACGACGCCACGATTGCCAAGTTCCAGAAAGAAATCGCAGCGTATGGCTACAAGTTCCAGTTCATCACCTTGGCCGGCTTCCACGCGCTCAACTATGGCATGTTCGATCTGGCGCACGGCTATGCGCGCCGGCAGATGAGCGCCTTCGTCGAGCTGCAGGAAAAGGAATTTGCCGCCGCCGAACGTGGCTTCACTGCGGTCAAGCACCAGCGTGAAGTGGGCACCGGGTACTTTGATGCCATCACCCAAACCATCCAGGGCGGGCAAAGCTCGACGGTGGCGCTGAAGGGCAGCACCGAAGAAGAACAGTTCCACGACACCCGCGCAGCGGCGTGATGCAGGTCAGCCGTCCCGCGCCCGGCACTGCAACAACGGGCGCGGGCGGCACTTGCCACAAAGGCATGAATGCAGTGCTATCCTGCGGCATTCGTGCCATGGGGCGGTGGACATGAGCGCACGCGTGGTCGTGCCATTGGAAAGTGCGAGTAGTCGGCTGGAGGAATTTCCTTCGGCCGCCTCGGTGCTGGACGATGCCGAATACGCGCTGTTTGCGCAGGTGGCCAAGATCCGCAAGTGCGTTGCCAATGAACTGTTGTTCCGGCGCGGCGATCACGGCTCGGAAATGTATGTGGTCGCCAGCGGAACCGTCGAATTGGACTTTGGCGATGACCTTGTGCGCAAGCCGCTGGGGGTGGGTGAATTCTTTGGCGAACTGGGCTTGTTGATCGGCGATCATGCACGCAGCGCCAACGCGGTGATGACCCAGGCGGGTGTGCTGCTGGAATTGGGGCGCGATGAATTCGACCGTTTGGCCGACCGCGATCCCAAGCAGCTGGCCAAATTCCTGCGGCGCGCGATCATGCGTGTGGTGTGCAATGAGCAGGCCCTGATCGGCCGCCTGCGCCGGCGCAATCTGGAATTGCAAAACACCTTGGATGTGTTGCGCACGACATCGCTGCAACTGGATCAATCCGAAATCCTGATCCGTACCGATGAATTGACTGGGCTGACCAACCGGCGCGGCTTTGTTGCGCATGTGGAGCAGGCCCGGCTGGCAGGCAGGCTGCCCGACAGCGTCCTGATCCTGGTCGATTGCGATCGTTTCAAGGAAATCAACGATGGCCACGGCCACTTGGCCGGCGATCGTGTTTTGCAAAGCGTGTCGAATTTGTTGCGCGCGGTATGCGGCCAGGACGATATCGCCTGCCGCTTGGGTGGCGACGAATTCTGTCTGTTGATCCACGGGCACAGCCGCGACGAAGCCGAGCGCATCGCCGGTTACATCGTCGAAAGTGCGCGTATCCTGCAGCGGATGCATCAACGGCCGCCACAAATGACCACGCTCAGCATCGGTGCCTGTGTGGTCGCGGCGGATGCCGAAATCGCATGGGAGCACTGGTACAAACAAGCCGACCTTGCGCTGTATCGCGCCAAGCACCAGGGCGGTGATCGCGTCGAGTGGCAGGACTGAGGCTGCCTTGATGGACAGCGCCAGCAAACCGCAGGTGCGTACGCTATTGCTGACCGACCTGGTGGACTCCACCCAATTGGTCGAGCGTATCGGGGATAGCGCCGCTGCCGTACTGTTCCGCAGCCACGATCGCATCGTGCTGGAGTTGCAGCAACGCTGGCGCGGGCGACTGATCGACCGCAGCGATGGCCTGCTGTTGATTTTCGAACGCCCCATCGACGGACTGGGCTTTGCCTTGGACTATGCCCGCAGCCTGCGTGACTTGG
>NZ_CALMPC010000105.1:0-8681 GCF_937872235.1 uncultured Thermomonas sp. | reverse complement strand
GAACATCGCCGCTGTCGCGCCGTATTCGGGCGCCATGTTGGAAATGGTGGCGCGGTCGCCAATGGTCAGCGCGGCGGCACCCTCGCCACGGAATTCCAGATACGCGCCGACCACTTTGGCGGCACGCAAGAATTCGGTCAACGCCAATACCACGTCGGTGGCAGTGATGCCAGGTGCAGGCTTGCCGGCCAGCTCCACCGCGATGATGTCGGGCAGGCGCATCCACGACGGGTTGCCCAGCATCACGCTTTCGGCTTCCAGCCCGCCCACACCCACCGCGATCACGCCCAGCGCATCCACATGCGGGGTGTGCGAATCGGTGCCCACGCAGGTGTCCGGAAATGCCACGCCGTCCTTGGTGCAAATCACCGGCGACATTTTTTCCAGATTGATCTGATGCATGATCCCGTTGCCGGCCGGGATCACATCCACATTGTCGAACGCCAGCCGCGTCCATTCGATGAAATCGAAACGATCCGCGTTGCGGCGGTCTTCGATCACGCGATTCTTCGCAAACGCATCCTTGTCGAAGCCGGGTGCTTCCACCGCCAGCGAGTGATCCACGATCAGCTGCACCGGCACCACCGGGTTCACTTGCGCCGGGTCACCGCCTTGCGCGGCGATGGCTTCACGCAGGCCCGCCAAATCCACCAACGCGGTTTGGCCGAGGATGTCGTGACACACCACCCGCGCCGGAAACCACGGGAAATCCAGATCGCGACGGCGCTCGATCAACTGGCCAAGAAAGGCATCGATGTGCGCAGGCGCAGCGCAGCGCACGATGTTTTCCGCATGCACCCGCGCCGTGTACGGCAGGCCGGCCCACGCGCCTGGGGTGAGCGCTTCCACCGCCGCGCGGGCGTCGAAGTAATCCAGTGACGTGGCAGGCAAGGGTGTGCGGAAGGCTGTGTTCATGGCATGTGGCAGCGGCGTGGGGAATGCCTATTGTCGCGCAATGGGAAGCCGGTCGCGTTCGCCCCGTACAATGCGCGGCGATGATTGCATCCCCCGCCATCCCCACCGAGCAATTGCGCCTCTCCGTCGCCCCGATGATGGACTGGACGGATAGCCATTGCCGGGTATTCCATCGGCTGCTGGCGCCGCATGCGCGGCTGTATAGCGAAATGGTACATGCCAATGCGGTGGTGTTGGGGGACCGGGCGCGGTTGCTGGCGATGGATCCGGGTGAGCACCCGGTGGCCTTGCAGCTGGGGGGCAGTGAACCGGCGTTGCTGGCGCAGGCTGCACGCATCGGGGCCGAGTGGGGCTATGACGAAATCAACCTCAACTGCGGCTGCCCGTCCGACCGCGTGCAGGCAGGGCGCTTTGGTGCGTGTCTGATGCGCGAGCCGCAGCGGGTGGCCGACAGTGTGGCGGCGATGATTGCGGCGTGCAGTGTTCCGGTGACGGTGAAGTGCCGGCTGGGTGTGGATGATGATCACGAGTGGCAACACTTCGTGGGTTTCATCGACACCATTGTCGGTGCCGGTTGCCAAACCTTCGTGGTGCATGCGCGCAATGCTTGGTTGAAAGGGCTCTCGCCGAAAGAAAATCGCGAAGTGCCGCCGCTGCGTTATGACTGGGCGTACCGGCTCAAGCGCGAGCGCCCGCAGTTGCAAGTGATCGTCAATGGTGGCATTGCCGATGCCGAAGAGGCCAGCGCGCATCTGGCGCATGTCGAAGGTGCGATGCTGGGCCGTGCCGCGTATCACACGCCGTACTTGTTGCACGCGCTTGATGTGCGTTGGTTTGGCGGCGAACTGCAATCGCGTGCCGAGTTGCTGCGCGCTTATCGCCCATATGTAGAGGTGCAGCTGGCGCGCGGGGTGTCCTTGAAACACATTACCCGCCACCTGCTGGGCTTGTTTGCAGGACAACCTGGTGGGCGTGCGTTCCGTCAGGTGTTGAGTGAAGGCGCGCACAAACCCGGTGCCGATTGGACGCTGGTGGAACACGCATTGGTATTGACCGAACGAGAGCCGCATTCCCCATGATCACCCGCGACTTAGCCGGATTTTTTGAGTTGGCCCACAACACACCCACCGACTTCGGCCCGGCTACTGCGCGCGCTGCATTTCTGGTGGCACCGGATGGGTTTCGCCTGGCCGAACAATCCGCACAAGACAATGCCTATATGGCTGCGGCCGGCGCGTTCGATGCTGCCCGCGCATCCATGCAGCACCGCGAGTTGCAGCGCGCCATCGCAACGGCAGTGCCGGCCATT
Source organism: uncultured Thermomonas sp. (assembly GCF_937872235.1). NCBI lineage: Bacteria > Pseudomonadati > Pseudomonadota > Gammaproteobacteria > Lysobacterales > Lysobacteraceae > Thermomonas > uncultured Thermomonas sp. The sequence continues at coordinate 6,457 of NZ_CALMPC010000105.1, read as the reverse complement.
TGTTTTGCCGGCAATCCGCAGACGCCGGATGCGGTCTTTCCCAACAACGTATTCGGCACTGCACGGGGACGCTATATCGTCGGTCGCATGCGCCATGAGGTGCGTCAGCGCGAGGCCGCGCGCGCCGACATGCGTGACTTCTTCCGCGATGTGCTCGGACGGCAGGAGATCGACCTCTCCACCCAGCCGCATGCCTGCGAACTGACCGGTGCGCTGGTGATCGACCGCGTGCGCGGGCTGGGCTTCTGCGGCCTGTCCGAACGCTGCGATGAGGCCGGCGCGCGGCTGATGCACGAGGCTTTCGGGCTGCGCGCCACCCTGCTGTTTGATCTGGCCGCCGGTGAATACCACACCAATGTGGTGTTGGCGGTGCTGGCCGGGCGCGCCGTGGTGGTGTGTCCGAACGGGTTTGCCGATGCCGCCGTGGCCGCGGCGATCGCCGCGCTGTATGCGCCGCATGCGGTGGTCTGTGATGCTGCCGAACACGCCGCCTTCGTTGGCAATTGCATCGCGTTGTCGGGCGAGGGTGTGTGGATGAGCGCGCAAGCGGCCACCGCACTGACGCCGGCGCATCGGGAGGTGCTGGCGCAGGCGGGCTTGCGGGTGGAGTCGGTGGCGCTGGACGCAATTGAAGCCGCCGGCGGTTCGCTGCGCTGCTGCATTGGCGAGATTTACTGACCAAGGACGGCGTTTGTGCGCAAACCTGAACGGCGCGCTATCCTGTTCAGGAAACTTCAGGGCGGATTCACCGCCTGCTTCCAACAATGCCCCTGTCCGAGTTGCTAGGTTGATCTGCCATGTCCCGCTGTGATCGAACATTACCGAACGTACTTGCCGCTGCGCTGATGGCGTTGGTGCCAGTGGCCTCTGCATGGGCGCAACAGATGCCACCACCGCGTGACCGCAGTCAAGATCGCAGTAATCAAGATCGCGGCAATCAGGACCGCCCGCCGCCGCGTGATGCGATGTCCGATTCGGTACGGCGTGCCGAGCGCAACAGCCGTGGCGAAGTGTTGTCGGCCGAGCGTGTGCAGTACGACGGCCGCGACATGCACCGCGTCAAAGTGGTGGACGACCAGGGTCGCGTGCGTGTGTTCATGCAAGACCCGGCCCGTCGCAGCGGCAGTGATCAGGCCAAAAGCAGTAATGATGATTGACCCGTCGGTGCTTGCGCTGACCCACAGAACGCCATTTACGAGGATTGAGCATGCGCATCCTGCTGGTTGAAGACGAAGCCCCGTTGCGTGAAACCTTGGCTGCCCGCTTGAAGCGCGAAGGCTATGCCGTGGATGCCGCGCAAGACGGTGAGGAAGGCCTCTACATGGGCAAGGAAGTGCCGTTCGATGTGGGCATCATCGACCTTGGCCTGCCGAAGATGAGCGGCATGGAATTGATCCGTGCACTGCGTGCCGAGGGCAAGAAATTTCCCATCCTGATTCTGACCGCACGCTCCAGCTGGCAGGATAAAGTGGATGGCCTCAAGCAGGGTGCCGACGACTATTTGGTCAAACCGTTCCATGTGGAAGAGTTGCTGGCGCGCATCAATGCGCTGGTGCGGCGTGCCGCCGGTTGGAGCAAGCCGACGCTGGAATGCGGGCCGGTGGTACTGGATCTGGCCGCGCAAACGGTGAGTGTGGACGGTGCCAACGTGGACCTGACCAGCTACGAATACAAAGTGCTGGAATACTTGATGATGCACGCCGGTGAGCTGGTTTCAAAGGCCGACCTGACTGAGCACATCTACCAGCAGGATTTCGACCGCGATTCCAATGTGCTGGAAGTATTCATCGGTCGTCTGCGCAAGAAACTGGATCCGGATGGGTCGGTCAAGCCGATTGAAACGGTGCGTGGCCGTGGCTACCGGTTCGCCATTGCCCGCAGCGGCGAATGATTTTACCGGTGCCGGTGGTGCATGAGCTCCCCACCGATCCCTGATCCAGACGCTGCGCCCAGCGTGTTGCGTCCGCGTCGGCTGCGCATTGCGCAGCCGCGTTCGCTGCAGTCACGTCAGTTATGGGCGGCCAGCCTGGGTTTGATTGCCTTTCTGGCGCTGGCCGGCTTGGCGCTGGATCGCGCGTTCCTGAACACTGCACAAAGCGGCATGCGTGAACGCCTGCATAGTTATGCTCTGGCCTATGCCGGCAGCGATTTTGCCCGTGATGGCAGTGTGATTCCGCCGTGGGAGTCGCCGGATGCACGCTTCAAGCGTCCGGGCAGTGGTCTGTATGCGCAGATCGTGTTGGTCAATGGGCATTGGGAATCGGATTCCGCACAAGGCCCGAAATTGCCCGAGGGGCCGATGTTGCCGCCAGGCACCCAGACCTTCGAAGGGCCATTGCCGCTGACCCAGATCAATGGACAAGCCGGCGAGGTTTATCGCTACGGCTATGGTCTGGCACTGAGTGAAAACGGAGACGCGGCCAACGAATTGCAGTACACGGTGTATATCCTGGAGGACAGCACCGCACTCGGGCAGCAGGTAGCAACCTTCCGTACCGCGCTATGGCGCTATCTGGGCGGTGCCGGCGTGGTGTTGCTGCTGCTGCAAATGTGGGTGCTGCGTTGGAGCCTGCGGCCATTGCGTGATGTGATCGGCGAGCTCAAACGGGTGCAAGCAGGTAGTGCCGCAGGCATGAGCGAAGCGCATCCGCGTGAATTGGAACCGCTTACCGACAGCATCAATGCCTTCATCCACAGCGAGCGCGAAAATCTGGAACGGCAGCGCAATACCTTGGCCGACCTGGCGCACAGCTTGAAGACACCGTTGGCAGTGTTGCGCTCGCGGCTGGACAGCGATACCGGCGAGGCCGAGCTGCGCAGCGAAGTGGATACCCAATTGCGCCGGATGAATGATTTGGTGTCGTACCAATTGGCGCGTGCGGCGCGGTCGGGTCACCAGTTGTTTGCCGCGCCCATCGCGATTGAGCCACAGGCCGAGCAGATCGTGCTGGGCCTGGAAAAGGTGTATGCCAACAAGGGCGTACTGTGTGAATTTGAAATCGCCGCCGAGGCCCGCTTCCACGGTGAAACCGGCGACCTGCAGGAATTGCTGGGCAACCTGCTGGAAAACGCCTTCAAATGGGCGAAGTCGCGAGTGCTATTGACCGTGGCGGAAGGGCAGAAGCTGACCGATCGGCGGCCGGGGTTGCTGATCACGGTGGAAGACGACGGCCCCGGGATTGCCGAAGATCGGATTGCTTATGTGCTGCAACGCGGCGTGCGTGGTGACGAGCGTGTGCAGGGCCACGGCATTGGCATGTCGATCGTGCAAGACATCATCAAAAGTTATCGCGGGCAACTGCATGTCACCCGCTCGCACGAGCTGGGTGGGGCCAAATTCGAAGTGAGTTTGCCACCGGGCTTGTGAATCAAAACGAGCGTCCAGGATCACAGGGCCAGCGTGCGGGGCCACTTCAACCAGCCGCTGGCTTAGCGGAACATCCCCGGCAAAAAGCTGTGAAAGCGCGACGGCAAGACGCGGCTGTCACCGGCGCTGCGTGCGGGCACGGCTGCTTGCGACTTGGCTTTCGGCGTGCGTTGCACACGGCTGTTGGCAATCGCGCCGTCCAAGTCCGCATCATCCAAACGATCTGCAGGTGGTGCCGGAGGGTCGATGGCGGTGTTGGTGTTCTCGGGCAGCTGGTGCTTGGCCTCGGCGGCATTGGCACAGCCAAACGCAACCAGCAGGGCGAGGCAGGACAGTGTCTGGCGCAGGCTGACAAGGTGCATGGGCGTCACCGGGTAGAGAGCGTGCAGGGTGCACAACACCGCTGCCGACTATAGCAGGCTGCCCGGGCCTGGGATGCTGCGTCGCAACACGCAAGTTCCCGGACACGCAAGTGCTTGCGTATGATTTTGCACATGTCGACCTCTCGTGACCACGCCGCGCAACTGAGCGCCGTCCATCTACCCAATGGCGGCAGCCCACATGAGTGAGACCGCCGAGCGCGCACTGCTCCAGCGCCTGCAGCGCGGCCCGGTCAGTGGCGATCACTTGGCTGCGGAGCTGGGATTGACGCGTGCCGCGGTGTGGAAGCGGATCGAGGCGCTGCGGCAGGCCGGGATTGCCGTGGAAGCTGCGCCGGGGCGTGGTTATGCGCTGGCACAGCCACTGGATTGGCTGGATGACACGCACATTCGCGCCTTGTTGCCCTTGGCAGTGCAGCCCCAATTGACCGCACTGGACATTGTGTGGAGCCTGGATTCAACCAATAGCGAACTGCTGCGCAGGCAGACTCCGGACGCCGGTTGTGCGGTGCTGCTGGCCGAGCGGCAGACGGGCGGGCGCGGGCGTCGCGGGCGCGCTTGGGCTTCGCCATTGGCTGCACATATCTATCTGTCGCTGGCCAGATGTTTCGATGGTGGCTTGGCGCGCTTGGGTGGCTTGAGCCTGGTGGCAGGGGTGGCGGTGTGCGAGGCGTTGCACGCACTGGGCTTCACCCAAACAGGCCTGAAATGGCCCAATGATGTAGTGGTGACCGATGGCGATGGCCTGCGCAAATTGGGTGGCTTGCTGGTGGAAGGTGGCGGCGAAGCTGGCGGCGCAGCACGTGCGGTGATTGGGGTTGGCCTGAACGTGCGAATGCCTGCCGCGACGGCCCGGAACCTCGACCAGCCCTGGGTGGACATGCAGTCATTGCCGCATGCGCCGCCGTCACGCAATGCGGTGGTGGCGATGTTGCTGCAACATCTGCTGCCTGCATTGGAGCAGTTTGACGCACTGGGGTTGGCTGCCTTTCTGCCGCGCTTCAGCGCGTTGGATGTACTGGCTGGGCGCCCGGTATGTGTGCATGAAGCCTCGCGTGTGTGGCATGCACAGGCGCTGGGCATCAGCGAAGATGGCGCACTACGGGTGTGCAATGCAGCGGGTGAAATTCGTCATGTGCATGCAGCTGATGTCAGCGTGCGTGCGGCCAAGGTGGCCGGGTGATGACAACGTGGCTGTTGGATCTGGGCAATACCCGCCTGAAATACGCGCCGCTGGTGGCCGATGGCCAACTGGGCGCGGTGCACGCGGTGGCACATGACGATGCCGAAGCGTGGCTGGCGGCGTTGCCGGAAGGTGAGGTGGCCTGTATCGCCAGTGTGGCCTCGCCGGCGCGGCGGGTGGCATTACTGGACGCTTTGTGCGCACGCTTCCAACGCTTGCATCGGGTGCACACCGAACCTGCGTTGGGGCCACTGCGCATTGCCTACGCCAATCCTGCGCATCTGGGTGTGGATCGGTTTTTGGCGATGCTGGCGGCTGCCGATGGCCGCGCGGCCTTGGTACTTGGCGTGGGCACTGCGCTGACGTTGGATGTGCTGGGCGCGGATGGCCGGCACGGGGGCGGCCGCATCGCGCCGTCGCCTGAGGTGATGCGCGAAGCCCTGCACGCACGCGCGGCGCAATTGCCCGCCCGCGGCGGTGACTACACCGAATTTGCAGATGACACCGCCCCGGCTCTGGCTTCTGGCTGCGAAGGGGCGGCCTTGGCCTTGATCGAACGCAGCCTGCGCCATGCCACTACGCTGCTGGGCCAGGTGCCGCGCCTGTGCGTGCATGGCGGTGGCGCACAGGCGCTGCGCCCACACTTGCCCGTGCATGACTGGGTGCCCGATGCGGTCCTGCAAGGCTTGGCGCGTTGGCATGCGCTGCGAATCGCATAAACTGCACGGATGCTACTGCGCGCTGCCATCGTCATGCTTGTGATGCTCAATCTGGGGGCTGCTGGGTGGTGGGTCTTGCAACCGCTGGCGACCACTCCAGCAAGCTCGCCAAGTACGCGCACGCCCAGCCTGCAGCTGGTTGATGAACAGTCGGCAGCAACCGCGCTTGTGCCTGCTGCTCGCACGGTTGAGCCAATCACCTCTGCACCCGTGGCTACGCCGCCGGTGGCGGCCACGGCGGTGTGTTTGCGGTTTGGCCCGTTTGCCAGCAGCAGCGCGCGGGATGCAGCGCGTGTGCGCTTGCAGCAAGCAGGTGTTGACCCGCGTCCACATGACAGCCCGGCACGCGAGGTGCGTGGCTGGAAGGTGTACTTGCCGGCGCAGGCATCACGTGAAGCGGCACTGGCGCTGGCCGAAAAAATCAAGAGCGCTGGTGTAGCCGACCTCTTCGTGATGACCCAGGGCGACGACATCAACAGCATTGCCTTGGGGCGCTTCGGCAGTGAGTCCGCGGCCCAACGTCGGCAGTCCGAATTGCGGGGCAAGGGGTTTCCCGCACAGGTCGCGGCGATTGGTGGCATTCCTGCACAGACATGGCTGGATGCACAGTTGCCGCAGTCTGCGCACCGCGTTGATTTGGTACGCATCGCCCCCGCACAGCCTCTGGATTGCAGCACATTGCATTGATTCGGGCGGACAGCCCACGTCGAGCAAGGTAGAATGCGCACCCATGCCGCTTTAGCTCAGCAGGTAGAGCAACCGCCTTGTAAGCGGTAGGTCGTCCGTTCGATTCGGACAAGCGGCACCA
>NZ_CALMPC010000104.1:0-10015 GCF_937872235.1 uncultured Thermomonas sp. | reverse complement strand
GGATCAGTCGGCGCGCCCGCCAAATTCACCGGTGGTGGTGTTGACCCACACTTTTTCACCGCTGCCGATGTACTCGGGCACCATGATTTCAATGCCGGTGGACAGCTTGGCCGGCTTCGGGCGCTTGGTGGCGGTGCCGCCCTTGAGTTCCGGCGGGGTTTCGATGACTTCCATGGCCACGCTCTGCGGCAATTGGATGGCCACCGGCGCATCGTCGATCAGCTGCACGTAGATGCCGGTCAGGTCATCCACGATGTAGCCTGCGGCCTCGCCAATCGCATCGGGATCCAGTGTGTATGGGGTGTAGTCCTCGTCATCAAGGAACACGAAGGCATCACCATCCTTGTACGAATAGGTGCATTGGCGGCGGCTCATGTCCACTTCGCGCAAATCGTCATCACCATCAAAACTGGAATCCAGTTTGTTGCCGCCGGGGATGGAATACATCACGAAACGAAAGCGCACATTGCCACCGCGACCTTGCGGGCTGCTGCGTTCGATATCGCGGATTTGGTACACGCCGTTGTTGAATTCGACGACGTTGCCTTTCTTGATGTCGCAAGCTTTCATAAATATCTCGTGGGGTACGTTCGTGAATTACTTGGCGGCAAGGCGGGTTGCACCATCCAGCCGGATGGTTTCGCCGTTGAGGTAGGTGTTGGTGAGGATGTAGGCGACCAGGTCGGCGTATTCCTGCGGCTGACCCAGGCGTGACGGGAACGGGATGGTGGCTGCCAATGATTTCTGCACATCGTCGGGCATACCGTCCACCATCGGGGTCCAGAACACACCGGGGGCCACGGTCATCACGCGGATGCCGAAGCGGGCCAGTTCGCGCGCCATCGGCAAGGTCATGCCCACCACGCCGCCTTTGGATGCCGAGTAGGCGGCCTGGCCGATCTGGCCTTCATACGCGGCCACCGATGCGGTATTGACGATCACGCCGCGTTCACCGTCGCTGCCGGCGTCGTTGTGCTGCATCCGCTCGGCACAGGTCTTGGCCACGTTGAAGCTGCCCACCAAATTCACCATCACCGTGGTCTGGAACTGCGACAGTGGCATCGCGCCGGTCTTGCCCAGCACACGGCCCGCGCCCAGGATGCCGGCACAGTTGATGCACGCATTCAGCCCACCAAGAAACGTGGTGGCGGCGCTGACATTCGCCACCACCGAGGCTTCATCGGTGACATCAGTTTTGAAAAACTGCGCATTGGTGGCACCCAGCTCGGCCACGGCAGTCGCGCCTTTGTCCGCATTGACATCGAACAGGGCGACCTTGCCGCCGTGGGCAACCAGGTGCTTGGCCACGGCAAAACCGAGACCGGAGACGCCGCCGGTGATCACGGCGCGGACGTTGGAGAGCTGCATGGGGAATCTCTGCGGGCGGGAAACCCGCGATTTTAGCGGATGTGCGCCGCAGGAGCGTTGACGCGATCCAATGTCATTACGCCGAAGCGGTGCGCCTACAGGGTGCGTGCGTAGAACACATTGCAACCGCCATGCCCGGTGGCACCCAGCGGGCCGGCAATGCGCTGGAAACCGCTGCGTTCATACAGGCGCATCGCCGCATCCATGCCGTTCAGCGTTTCCAAGTAGCACTGGCGAAAGCCGGCTTCGCGGGCGGCGGCAAGGCAGCGGGCCATCATTGCTGTGCCCGCGCCGATGCCGCGTGCTGCGGGCAAAAAATACATTTTGCGCAGCTCACAAATACTGGCATCGCCACCGGTGAGCGGCGCGATGCCGGCACCGCCCAGCACGCGGCCGTCCTGTTCCAGCACGAAGTAGGCATGGCGTGGCTGTGCGTACGCACGCTGCATCCAGTCCACTTCCGGGTCTGCAATCGCAAAGCCGCTGCCGATAGCGCCAAATTCCGGCATGACGCTGCGGATGATGGCGGCCATCGCGGCATCGTCATCGCTGTGGATGGGGCGGATGGTGAAATTGCTCATTGCATAACCTCAGGCTTGTGCTGCAAGCCGCTTGCCGAATTCGCCTGGCAGCAGACCAGGTGCGAACAGGAAGCCTTGCCCAATGGTGACCCCGAGCCGTAGCAGATGATCACGCTGTGCCTCGGTTTCAATACCTTCGGCAATCATGCCCAAGCCCAGGCTGCGGGCGATGCCGACCACGGTCTGGCAAATGGCCTCGTCGGATTTGTTGCCGGGGATACCCTGCAAAAATCCGTGGCTGAGCTTGAGTGCGTGGATCGGCAGGCGACGCAAATAATTCAGCGCGCTATAGCCTTCGCCAAAATCGTCGATGGATAGCCGCACGCCTAATTTGCGCAGGTCGTCGAACACTTTGCTGGTGTCGGCGGCATCTTCCACCAACACCCGTTCGGTCAATTCCAGCTCCAGCGCATGGCCGGGCAGGCCGGCTTCCTCCAGCATCTGCTGAACGCTACCGGCTAGATTTTCACCGGCGAATTGGCGATACGACACATTGACCGACACGCGCTCGATCGGCAGATCCTGTTCCTTCCAGCGCCGCATCTGATGGCAGGCTTCCTGCAAGACCCAGCGTCCGATACGGACGATTTCACCGGTGGATTCGGCCAAATCAATAAACCGATCCGGGGCCATCGGCCCCAGCTCCGGGTTGTGCCAACGCAACAGCGCTTCGGCGGCAAAAATACGGCCGCTGCGCAAGTCCACCTGCGGCTGATACACCAAATGGAATTCGTTGTTGTCAACCGCGCGACGCAGGCGGGTTTCGGTCTGCAGACGCTCTTGCTGGCGCTGTGCCAACGCCGGTGAAAAGGTATGAAACCCATTGCGCCGGCGACGCTTGCTTTCGTACATCGCCACGTCGGCGTTTTGGATCAATTGCCTGGAAGTATTGCCGTCGCAGCTGCCTCGCGAGATGCCAATACTGGTGGTGACACTGAAGTCATCCTTGCCCAAGCGAAACGGCACCAAAAACGCGCTTTGAATGACACGCGCCAAACGCTCCGGGTGGTCCGGGTCGGTGTCGGTGCGGGTGGCGACCAAAAATTCATCACCACCAAATCTGGCAATGTGCCCCTCGTGACCCACTGCACCGCGAATGCGTTGGGCGGCTTCCACCAGCAATTGATCGCCGGCATCGTGGCCAAGCAGGTCATTGACGATTTTGAAGCGATCCAGATCGATGTACAGCAGTGCAAGGTGGGCGCCCGCACCGCTGTGCAGTTGGCTGGCAACAACCTCCAGAATGGCATCGCGATTGAGTAGCCCGGTCAGTGCGTCAGTACGCGCTTGATGGCGAAGCTCGGCTTCTGCACGCTTACGATCGGTGATGTCTTGCAGCGTGCCACTGAAGCGATGATTGGCGGGATCTTGTGGATCAGGCTCCCCAATCACGCTGACCCAGAACGGCGTGCTGTCGGCTTGCGCACCTTGCAATTCCAAGTCAAAGCCGGTGCCTTCGGTGATGCTGTACAAGGTTGTTTGCAGGCGGCGTCGATCTTCTGGCAATAAACATGCCAGCAGGTCTGTCATGGTGGTGGCTGGCGTTGTGGCGCCCAGGATGTGCAGCGCTTCACTGGTGAGATAGAGCGCATCACTGGCGCGATTCCACTGCCAGCCGCCAATCAGTGCGAGTTCCTGCACGCGTCGAAACAACGTCTTGTCGCGCTGCACCTCATCGAACAAGGTTTGGTAGCTGGCCTGTTCACGGGCCAGGGCATCGCGGGTGTGTTGCAACGCGCTACGCAGAGCATCCAGATCGCGCTCGCCAGATGCGCTGGCATTCATGCGGCCATGGCCTTGCCCGCTTTGCTGCCGGTTTCGCGCCCAAGCAAGCGGGCCAACCAGCGGCCGGTGTCGGCCAGTTTGGGTAAATCAATACCGGTGTGGATGCCAAGGCCGTGCAGCATGTACACCACGTCTTCGCTGGCCACATTGCCGCTGGCGCCCTTGGCATACGGGCAGCCGCCGGCACCGGACACAGCGGCATCCACCACCGCCACACCTTCTTCCAAGCACGCCAGCACATTGGCCAGTGCTTGCCCCCAGGTGTCGTGGAAATGGATCGCCAGCGCCGCCATGGGGACCTCACTGGCCACTGCACTCAGCATCGCCCGCGCCTTGGCGGGTGTACCGATGCCGATGGTGTCGCCCAGTGAGATTTCATAGCAGCCCATCGCGTGCAGCGCTGTGGCCACGCGAACCACATCGCGCAGTGGCACGTCACCCTGATACGGGCAGCCGAGCACGGTAGAGACATAGCCGCGCACTTGGATGCCATCCTGCTTGGCGCGTTCGAGGATGGGCGCAAAGCGGGCCAGGGATTCGTCGATGCCGGCATTGGTGTTTTTCAGATTGAAGGTTTCCGAGGCGGCAGTGAACACTGCCACTTCGGTGGCACCGGCAGCCAATGCGCGGGCATAGCCGGCTTCGTTGGGCACCAGGACCGGATAACGGATGCCGGGGGCGCGGGTGATCCCGGCCATCACATCACTGGCATCGGCCATCTGTGGCACCCATTTGGGGCTGACGAAGGCGGCGGCCTCGATACTGCGCAGACCGGTATTGGAAAGCCGGTTGATCAGTTCGATCTTGTGCGCAGTGCCGATGTCGATTTTTTCATTTTGCAGGCCATCACGGGGGCCCACTTCCACGATGCGCACTGCTGCCGGCATCCGCATTGTCATTGCTCCAAGGTGGCCAAGACGGCATCGGCTTCGACAAAGTCACCGGCCTGCGCGCGCAGCTCGGCGACCACGCCTGCGCGTGGGGCCTTCAACGCCAATTCCATCTTCATCGCTTCCAGTACCAACAACACAGCCCCGGCATTGACGGTATCGCCGGGCTTGGCCTGCACCAACACCACGCGCCCGGGCATCGGTGCGCGAATGCGGTGTTCGGATGCACTGGCAGCTTCCGCGTGCCGACGATACACGGACTCCACCTGCAAGCGCAGGCGTTGCTGGCCATCGTGTACCAGTACGTTATCGGCATGCAGGGTGCTGCGAAAACGGTGCATATTGCCATCGATACGCAGGCTCAGTGTTTCGCCATCCAGCCGTGCACCGGCGATGGTATGGACACGCGCATCCCATGTGATCTGGTAGTTGCCCGCATAGCCTTGCGCCAGTGGTTCGATGCGTTGCTCACCGTGCAGGAAGGCCAGCCGACGGTTGCCGGCATGGCCCAGTCGCCAACCGTCCACACAGGCCCATGGGGAGGTGGGATCTGGCGTGTGTGCGGCGTTGCAGTCGGCGGCGTGCTCTTGCGTCAACAGATGCACCACCGTGGCTGCCAACACCAATGCCGGATCCAGCGTGGCCGGGCTCAGGAATTCATCCAGATGGCGGTCCAGGTAGCCGGTGTCGATGCGGCCTTCCACCACCGCTGGGTGGCGGATCAGGCGTTCGAGAAAGGCGATGTTCGATTTTGGCCCGGCAATTTCGCAGGCCGCCAATGCTTCACGCATACGCGCCAAGGCGCGTGGGCGATCCTCATCCCAAACAATGAGTTTGGCGATCATCGGGTCATAGAAAATGGTGACGACATCGCCTTCGATCACGCCCGAATCAATGCGCACCGCGCGCGAGGCTGCTGGCAGGCGCAAGGTCTGCAAGGTGCCGGAGCCGGGCAGGAAGCCGGCATCGGGGTCTTCCGCGTACAGCCGCACTTCAATGGCATGGCCGTGCTGGCGGATGGCGTCCTGTGCCAGCGGCAGCGCCTGTCCGTCGGCAATGCGCAATTGCCATTCCACCAGATCCAGCCCGGTCACTTCTTCGGTGACGGGGTGTTCGACCTGCAGGCGAGTGTTGATCTCCATGAAATAGAAACCGCCATCTTGCGCGACGATGAATTCCACCGTGCCCGCGTTGGCGTAATCAATCGCATGCGCGGCTTGTACAGCGGCAGCGCCCATTGCAGAACGCAGCTCGGGCGTGAGGAACGGCGATGGCGATTCTTCCAATACTTTTTGGTAGCGCCGCTGTGCAGAACATTCGCGTTCGCCCAAATGGATCGCGTGGCCGTGATGGTCGCCAAAGATCTGGATTTCGATATGCCGGGGGTGTTCGATGTAGCGCTCCAGCAACACGCGGTCGCGGCCAAAGGCGTTTTTGGCTTCGCGCTGGCAACTTTCCAGATTCGATAAAAACTCGCCCGCGCTGCGCACGATGCGCATGCCTTTGCCGCCGCCGCCGTGTGCGGCCTTGATCATCAGCGGGTAGCCAATGCGGTCGGCTTCACCTTGCAGCAGGTCGCGGGATTGGTCTTCGCCGGTATAGCCCGGCACCACTGGTACGCCGGCCGCTGCCATCAGATCCTTGGCCCCGGCCTTGCTGCCCATCTTGCGCATCGACGCGCCGGACGGGCCGATAAAGGCAATTCCGGCGGCTTGCACCGCGTCGGCAAAGTCGGCGTTCTCACTGAGAAAACCATAGCCAGGATGGATCGCCTGCGCGCCGGTTTTTTTCGCGACGTCCAAAATGGCATCACCGCGCAGATAGCTGTCCTGCGGACGCGGTCCACCGATGCAATGCGCTTCATCGGCCAGCCGTACATGCTGGGCATCGGCATCGGCTTCGGAAAACACCGCCACGGTGCGGATACCCAACTTGCGCGCGGTGCGGATCACGCGACAGGCGATTTCGCCACGGTTGGCGATCAGGATGGTGTGGAACATCAGGGTGTGTTCTCTTGGGGGTGTGCCCAGCTGGGCTTGCGCTTGTCGAGAAAGGCAGACAGGCCTTCCTGGCCTTCGGGCGAGACCCGCAGGCGGGCGATCAGGGCGGCGTTATCGGTGTCGTGGCGACTGCCGTCGGTGTGGGCGCAGACGTCGCGGATCAAGGTTTTGGCGCTAGCGGCAGCCACCGGGCCGGCCTTGAGGAGTAGATTGATTTGCCGCTGCACGGCGGCATCCAGGGCATCGGCTTCCACCACTTGATGCAGCAGGCCGATGCGCAGGGCTTCGGCGGCGTCAAATATTTCTGCCGTGGCAAAGTAGCGGCGCGCTTGACGTGGACCGATGGCCTGAATCACGTAGGGTGAAATCACCGCCGGCAGCAGGCCCAATTTGCTTTCGGTCAGGCCGAATTTGGCTTCCGGCACGCCGATGGCGATGTCGCAACAGGCCACCAAGCCCACGCCGCCGCCAAAGGCTGCGCCTTGCACACGGGCGATGGTCGGCTTGGGTAATTCATCCAGTGTGCGCATCAGGCGCGCCAAGGTGAGCGAGTCTTGCCGGTTGGCGTCCTCGCTGGCGGCGGCCATGCCGCGCATCCAGTTGAGGTCGGCACCGGCGGAAAACGAGGCACCCTCGGCCTCCAGTACCAACACGCGCACGCTGGCATCGCCTGCAACCTGCAGCAGCGCCGCCGTCAACTCGGCAATCAAGCCATCATCAAACGCGTTGTGGACGCGCGCGCGGGTCAGGCGCAGGCGGGCAACGGGGCCAGCGTGGTGCAATTGCATGGCGAAGGACATGCCGGTATCCAAGTTTCGAAAATTTGATCTGACACATGATAGCGGTTGGTGGAACTGCTATAATTGAGAACAATTCCTATTTAGATTATGGTGCAGCGGTAATGCACTTGAGCGAACTCCCCAAACGCCAACCTGCCGTGGTCGAAGCGGTGGAAGACCGTAGCCCCAATGACCCAGTGGCGCGTCGCCTGCGCGAGCTGGGCTTTGTGCATGGGGAAGCTGTCGAAGTGGTGGCCGCCGGCCCATTGGGGGCGGAGCCACTGTTGGTGCAAGTGGGCTTTACCCGGTTTGCGCTGCGGCGGGTGGAAGCTGCGCGGGTGCGGCTGCGCGACGCCAAGGCAGCCGCATGAGCCCCGCCACCACCTTGACCAGCCTGCCGCAGGCCCGCATCGCGTTGGTGGGCAACCCCAATTGCGGCAAAACCGCGTTGTTCAACCTGCTGACCGGCAGCCGCCAGAAAGTGGCCAATTACGCTGGCGTCACCGTAGAACGCAAGGAAGGGCGGCTGATTGCGCCTTCCGGGCGGAGCTATTCGATTCTGGATTTGCCGGGCGCGTACAGCCTGCAAGCGGCCAGCTTGGATGAAGCGGTCACTCGCGATTTGATTCGCGGGTTTTATCCCGGCGAAGCCGCGCCGGATTTGCTGGTGTGCGTGGTCGATGCCACCAATCTGCGCCTGCATCTGCGTTTTGCATTGGAGCTGCGGGCACTGGGCCGGCCCATGCTGATCGCGCTGAACATGATGGACGCTGCCCACAAGCGCGGCATCACGATTGACGTGGCCGCCTTGCAGCAGGCATTGGGCGTGCCTGTCGTGGAGACCGTGGCGGTGCGCCGCGACGGTGCCCGCGCATTGCTGCAACAACTGGAACAGGTGCATTTGGCCGATCAAGGCACGCATGCGGCCATGGCGGATGATGCCCTGCATTCAGAGGTACGCCGGGTGCTGGCCTTGACAGTAGCAATGCCGCGCCGCACCGCTGAAATCGACGATGCGCTGGATCGCTGGCTGCTGCACCCGGTGTTCGGGTTGCTGGCATTGGCGGTGGTGATGTTTTTGATCTTCCAAGCGGTGTATGCCTGGGCCACGCCGATGATGGATGGCATCGAGGCGGCCACCACGTGGCTGGGTAGCACCGTGTCCACAGGGATGCCGGAGGGCCCGCTGCGCAGTTTGCTGGTGGATGGCATCATCGCCGGCACCGGCGGGGTCGTGGTGTTTCTGCCGCAAATCCTGGTGCTGTTCGCGTTTATTTTGGCGCTGGAAGAATCCGGCTATCTGCCGCGCGCTGCATTTTTACTGGATCGCAGCATGGCGGCGGCGGGGTTGTCGGGGCGCAGCTTTATCCCGCTACTGTCCAGCTTTGCCTGCGCGGTGCCGGGGATCATGTCCACACGGTCGATTCAAGATCCACGTGACCGCCTCGCCACCATCCTGGTGGCACCGCTGATGACCTGCTCGGCGAGGCTGCCGGTCTATACCTTGCTGATCGGTGCGTTTGTGCCAAAGCAAACCATTGCCGGCTTCAACCAACAAGGCTTGGTGCTGTTCGGACTGTACGCCGCCGGCATCATCAGCGCGTTGGGTGTGGCCTGGACGATGAAACTCTGGCGGCGCGACAAGAGTGAACACCCGCTGCTGATGGAACTGCCGTCCTACCGCATTCCGCATGTGCGCGACGTGGCCATTGGCCTGTGGGAACGCGCGATGATTTTCTTGAAGCGGGTGGGGGGGATTATCTTGGCGATGACCATCCTGCTGTGGTTTTTGCTGAGTTTCCCGGGCGCACCCGCGGGTGCCACCGGCCCGGCGATTGATTACAGTTTTGCCGGCCGCATCGGCGCGGCAATGGTCACGATTTTTGCGCCGATTGGCTTCAACTGGCAGATCTGCATTGCGCTGATTCCCGGGATGGCCGCACGCGAAGTGGTGGTGTCGTCGCTGGCCACGGTGTACGCGCTGTCGGCGGGCAGCGACGACGCGGCGCTGCAAGCCCTGTCCCCGGTGATTCAATCGCAATGGTCACTGGCCACGGCGTTGTCGCTGCTGGTGTGGTTTATCTACGCGCCGCAATGCGTGTCCACCTTGGCCACGATCAAGCGCGAAACCCATTCGTGGAAGCAGACCGCATTTGCCGCCGGGTATTTGTTTGGTCTGGCCTACTTAGCGTCGTTCATCACCTATCGAATTGCCGTGGCAATGGGGGGCGGCTGATGGCTGCATCCCTGCTGTTGCAATACATCATCGTGGTGCTGGCCGTGTTGGTGAGCGCAGGGGTGGTGATGTACAAGCAATTCCCCAATGCCACACGGCGACTGCGGATTGCGTTGGCACTATCCATGATGCAGACCACCCGGCCCAATTGGATGCGTGCGCTGGCAAGAAAAATCGCGCCACCCGGGCAGGGTGGCGGTCACGATTGCGGGGGTTGTAACGGCTGCGGGTGAGGGTGTTCCAAGTCTTGCCGGGGAGCGGCGTTGGCTGATGCGGATGTTCGAGAGTGGTTGCGCTGGGTTTGCACAAACGAACAGGCCCGCCAATGGCGAGCCTGTTCGTTTCTACGCTGTCAGCCAGGAAGTGAACTTGACCC
>NZ_CALMPC010000103.1:0-43851 GCF_937872235.1 uncultured Thermomonas sp. | reverse complement strand
CACGGTTGCGTTGGCTATGGCAGCGGCTTGTGCCCAGCAGCAGTCACCTGCGGCATATGTATGGCGAAGGCAGCTGGCTGGGATTGATGGGACATAGGCTGTGGCGTGGGGTGGTGCGGTTGCATGCCAGGCGATAGGTTGGGCGCATGTTGTTCAGGCCAGAACAACATGCTCTGGCGGCGCCCAACAAGACTGCCTCGCCATCCGCAGATTGCAACCGCACTTGCCCGGAGTGCCTTGCAGGGTGTGCTAGCGTGGGCTCGACTTGATCGGGCATGGGATGCTGGCGTGGCCGTGCAGGCAATGGAAACAACGGGCATGGCCTGGCGCGGGTGGGCAGGTCAAGCCGCAGGTGGGGGAACATTGGTGTGAATCATGCGGGTCCACAGGGTTGGCGTTTGCTGCTGCGCCTGATCACGCCTTGGCGCGGGCCATTGGTGCTCACATTGCTGTTGTTGCTGATCCAGGGCACGGTCACCCTGCTGCAGCCGTGGCTGGGTGGGGTGCTGATTGATCGCTTGTTGCTCAACCAGCACCTGGGGGTATTGCTGTGGTTGTTGTTTGCCCTGATCTGCGCGCAGCAAGGGTTGAGTTATGTCACCGCGTTTCAGTTGCAGAAGGTGTCGGGACGGCTGCAGGCCGATGCCGGTGCCGAGCTGTATGCGCACCTGCAGGCGTTGCCGTTGCAATGGCACAACGCGCGTCAGCGCGGCGACGTGTTGGCGCTGCTGTACGTGGATATCCATCGAATCGGGCGTTACGTGACCGGCACGCTGCTGCCGCTGCTGCCGCTGCTGTTTACGCTGGTGGGTGCGCTGGCGATGATGCTGTACTTGGCACCGCTGATTGCGGTGATGGTGGCGGTGTTGATGCCGCTGCTGTTCCTTGCGTTGAAGTTGGTCGGCCGCAAGTTGCGGCCGTTATCGCATGCCTCGGCGCAGGCCTGGGCCGAACAATCGGCGCTGGCCGAACAGAATCTGGAATCGCTGGCGCTGATCAAGGCGTTCGGCACGGAGGCTGCGGAACGCACGAATTTCCGCCAGCGCGTTGATGCGGTGTATGCCGCGGATCTGCGGCTGGAGAAATTGCAAGGTGCGATCAATCCGGTGGTTTATATGATCGGTGCCGGTGCGATTTTGTTGCTACTGGGGCTTGGTGGGCATTGGGTCATTCGCAGCGAAATGCGGATGGGCGAGTTGGTCAGCGTGTTCTTGTACGGCTTGGTGCTGGTGGGGCCGGTAGGCAGTCTGGCTTCGGTGTATGGCAGCACGATGGCGGCAATGGGTTCGCTGCAGCGCTTATCCGATGCACTGGATGCGCGTCCGGAAGTGGACATCGGCAGGCAGCAAGTGGTGCCGGTTGCTGGCGACATCGTGTATTCGCAGGTCGACTTCACCTATCCCGGGCGCGAACCGCTGTTCCGCAGCCTGGAGCTGACTATTCGCGCTGGCCAGACGGTGGCGCTGACCGGCGTCAACGGCGCCGGCAAAAGCACCCTCGTGCATCTGCTGCTGCGGTTGGTCGAGCCGCAGGCCGGCAGCGTCACCATTGGCGGGATTGATCTGCGCGAGTTTCGGCTGCAGGCACTGCGCGAGCAGATTGGCCTGGTCGCGCAACAGGTACTGCTGTTCAACGCCAGCGTGCGCGACAACATCGCCTATGGCCGCGTGGATGCCGCGCAGGAGGCAATCGAGCGTGCGGCGCGTGCGGCGCGTGCGCATGATTTTATCTGTAGCTTGCCGGATGGCTACGACACTTTGGTGGGTGACAATGGGGTGCGCTTATCGGGGGGGCAAAAGCAGCGACTGGCACTGGCGCGTGCGTTGGTGAAAGACCCGCCCATCCTGATTTTGGATGAAGCCACTGCGATGTTCGACCCGGAAGGCGAGTTGGAATTCATCGAGGAATGTCGTGATGTGCTGGCCAGCCGCACGGTGATTTTGATCACCCATCGCCCTGCTAGTTTGGCCTTGGCCGATCGCATTGTGCGCTTGGATAGCGGGCAGGTTCAGGGGTAAAAACAGGAGCCAAGTGCGCAGGTTGCGTGCCTAGGTTCAACGCGACAACAAGGTTTGCTGGATGGCAATATCCAGTGCGCGTGTTGCGTCCGTATCCAGTGGCGCAGCGCGCAGCGCTTGCACGGCCTGCGCCAGCTGCGCCGCGCCCACAAAGCCGCAGCTGGCGCTGAGTTTGTGCAGCTCGGCACGCACGGTGGTGGCATCGCCATGCTTGGCGGCATCCAGGATGCGCGCTTGTTGAGCGGGCAATTCCTGCAGGAACAATGCCCGCAACGCAGTCACATGCTCTGGGTTGCCGCCCAGTGCAGCCAGTGCGGTGGCATCGTCCCAGAGTACGGGCCGCTGCAGGCCAGCCGGCAAGTGCCGTTGCAAGGCGGCGTGCAAACTCGCCAGCGGTATCGGTTTGCACAATACTTCGACAAAGCCGCAAGCCTGCAACGCGGCGCAGCTGGCGGCAGTGGCCGCTGCGGTATGCGCAAGCGCAGGGGTGTGGATGCCGCGCTGCAGCAGGCGCTGCAGCAGTTCGCCACCGTGCCCGTCCGGCAAATTGGCGTCGATCAGCAATAGGTCGAAAGGTTGCTGGATGCAGGCCTGCTCGGCCTCGGCCAGCGTGCCGGCGACAACGACGGTGGCAGGAAACGCAGTGGCGGCGGCGTGCAGGAAGGCCGCGCTCACCGGGTCATCCTCGACCAGCAGCAAACGCGGTGGTGTGGAGGGGAGTTGATTCATCGCAACGACCTCTTGGGTTTGTATGCTGCGCAGATGCCACGCCCGATGCTAACCCGTTGTTTGCCGCTGTTGCCGCTGTTGCCGGCACTGCTGCTGTTGGCAGCACCGGAGGCAGCGGCACGGGAAGTGCAACTGCGGGTGGCCAAGCTGAGTACGGCGGCGGCCACGCTGCAACAGGTGCGCGTGCAGTTGCGCTGGCAAG
The DNA here is from genome assembly GCF_937872235.1 of uncultured Thermomonas sp. Classification (NCBI taxonomy): domain Bacteria; kingdom Pseudomonadati; phylum Pseudomonadota; class Gammaproteobacteria; order Lysobacterales; family Lysobacteraceae; genus Thermomonas; species uncultured Thermomonas sp. The sequence goes on along the minus strand of NZ_CALMPC010000103.1, from coordinate 40,902 downwards.
ATCAAGCCGAGCAGGGGGAATTGCAGGTGTGGGCGGGCAAGGTGGATGCGCCCGGGCTGGGCTACCACTACCGCGACCTGCATTGGCGCTGCCCTTTGCGGCGTTCCCCCACGGCCGGTTGGCAATGCGCGGGGGCGCTGCGTTCGGGCAGCTTGCCGCCATTGCAATTGGCGCTGCAACTGGAGACCGCCAGCACGCGTGTGGTACTGGCGCAAGGCCGGGCACGGTTGAAGGTGGAGCAAGTGGCCGCCGCCCCCGATCTCACCACGCTGGAGTTGCAGAAGGTGCCGCTGGCATGGGCGCAGGCGTTGTTGACGCAAGCGTGGCCGGCGGCGCAACTCAAGGCCGGAACGGTGGCTGGGCGGTTGCAGGTGCACGCGCCAACGACCGCGCCATTGCGCGTGCAAGGCGGTTTGCAGCTGACATCGGCTGGCTTTGCAACGGTCGATGCCGGCATCGTGGGCGAGCAGTTGAGCGGCACGCTGCAGATGGACTTGCGCAGCACATCGGCCCACTCCAGCGTGCAACTGGATGGGCAATGGCATGCCGGTGAATTTCTGGCCGGCAATACCTATGTCGCTTTGCCGGCCAGCGCAGTGCAGTTTCATGTGCAGGCCAAGCAGCGTGCCGGGCAAGGCTGGCAACTGCCGCGCATCGAATGGCACGATGGTGCAGTGCTGACCGCGTTTGCCAGTGCCAGGCTGCAAACGGATGGGAGTTTGCAGGGATTATCGGTGCAGATGCATAGCGACGACATGACCCCGTTGAAGCCGCGTTATTTGTCCGGCTGGATGGGCATGGCGGGTTTGCGCGATGTGGAGCTGCACGGCCGCATGGACGTGCAGGCGCAGGTGGATGCCAGTGGGCTTGCTGCGGTCACGGCGAGGCTGCATGGCGTGGATGTGCGCGACCCGAACGGGCGTTTTGTGTTCGATGGCCTGCGCGGTGATGTGGGCTATTCGGCAGGGGCCCCCGTGGCGAGTGCCTTGCAATGGACTGGCGGTCAGCTGTATGGCTTGGCGTTTGGTGCGGCTACGCTGCCATTTGCCAGCAGCACCGGTGAGCTGCGCACGCGTGCAGCGGTCAAGGTGCCGTTGATGGGCGGCACACTGGGGCTGCGCGATGTGGTGATTCGGCCACCACAAGGCGAGGCCGGGATGGATATTCGGTTTGGCTTGCAACTGGCCGACATTGACTTTGGCAGGATCTCGCAGGCGTTGGGCTTGCCGGCGTTTCAGGGCACGTTGGGCGGCAGCATCCCGCGTGCGCATTATGCGCAAGACCGGATTGATTTCGATGGCGGCTTGAATCTCGAGCTGTTCGACGGACGCGTGGCATTTTCGCAATTGTCGCTGGAGCGCCCATTCGGTAGCGCGCCCAGCCTGAGTGCCGATGTCGCCATGGATGATCTGGACCTGTTGCGGCTCACCGAAGTGCTGGGGTTTGGCAGCATCAGCGGCAAATTGGACGGCAGGGTGACCGGCTTGCGCTTGGTGGATTGGACACCGGTGGCTTTTGATGCGCGCTTCATCACCGACGATGCCCCCGGTGTGCGCAAACGCATCAGTCAGCGCGCGGTGCAGGATATTGGTAGCGTGGGTGGCAGTTCGTTCATCCAAACCCTGCAAGGCAAGGCGATTGCGCTGTTCAAGGATTTTGGCTATCGCCGCATCGGTATCGGTTGTCATCTGGAAAACCAGATTTGTGCGATGAATGGCCTGCATTCAGCTGGCAACACTTTTACTATCGTGGAAGGTGCGGGCGTGCCCCGGCTCGACGTGGTGGGTTACAACCGTGCGGTGGACTGGTCAACGCTGGTGGAAAGGCTGTTGGCTGCCAGCAAGGGCGATGTGGCACCGGTCATTGATTGATCGCAACTGACAGACGAGGAAATCAAATCATGAAGCAATGGATGGGTGTACCGGTTGCAAGCGCGTTGTTGTTGAGTGCGTGCGTGACGATCAACGTGTATTTCCCGGCTGCCGAGGCCAAGCAGGCGGCCAAGGAATTTGTCGAAAAGGTCATCAACGATGCCGACAAGGTGCAAATCAAGGAGGCGCCCAGTGGCGGCGGTGGTGGCATGGTGATGCAAACCCCGCGTGCACGGTTTGATGTGGCGCGGCTTGACCCGTGGGTGTTGCTGGGCATCGGCAGCGCGCAGGCGCAGTCTGCTCCCGATATCAGCATCAAGACGCCTGCCATTCAAGCCATTCAATCCCGCATGGAAAGTCGTTTCAGCAGCAGTTTGCGTGCCGGGTTTGACAGTGGCGCACTGGGCTTTACCAGCGATGGCCTGGTAAGCCTGCGCGACCCATCCAAAGTGGAATTGAAGGACCGTGTGGCACTCAACACGGCCGTGGCCGATGACAACCGCGACCGCAAAGCGGTGTACCGTGAAGTGGCGGTGGCCAACGGGCATCCCGAATGGGAAGAGCAGATCCGCGGTGTATTCGCCAAGCAATGGATCAGCAGTGCGCGTGCGGGATGGTGGTATCAGTCCGGCGGCGCGTGGAAGCAAAAATGAATGACCAACAAAACGCCCGGTGCAAGCCGGGCGTTTTGTCTTGCGGCCACAAGAGCGGTCGCTGGCCCCGACTGGTGGTGGCCTGTCACGCGCAGGCTGCGCTTGTACGGGGCGTGCTTGTGCAGTCAGTCGAGGAATTGCAGCTTTGCCAATTCCGCATACAGCCCGCCTTGTGTCAACAGTTCGCTGTGGGTGCCCTCGGCGACGATGCGGCCGTGGTCCATCACCACGATGCGGTCGGCTTTGAGCACGGTGGCCAAGCGGTGCGCCACCACCAAGGTGGTGCGGCCGGTCATCAGATGTTCCAGCGCGTGTTGCACGGCACGCTCGCTTTGTGCATCCAGCGCCGAGGTGGCTTCATCCAGCAACAGAATCGGCGCGTCCTTGAGTAGTGCACGCGCAATCGCGACGCGCTGCTGCTGGCCGCCGGACAGACGCGCGCCGCGTTCACCCAGCTCACTGGCAAACCCTTCGGGCAGGGCATCCAGAAAGTCTGTGGCTTCGGCCAGTTGCGCCGCGTGGCGCACCTGTGCATCGCTGGCATCCAGCTTGCCGTAGCGGATATTGTCGGCGGCACTGGTGGCAAAGATCACCGGCGCTTGCGGCACCAGGGCAATGGCTTCGCGCAGCAGGTCCGGCTGCACGTTGCGGATGTCGATGCCATCCAGCAACAAGCGTCCCTGCTGCGGGTCGTGGAAGCGCAGCAGCATCGTGAACACAGTACTTTTGCCGGCACCGGATGGGCCAACCAGGGCCACTGTTTCGCCTGGGTTGACCCGCAGCGTGAAGCCTTCCAACGCCGCGGCATCCGGGCGTTGCGGGTAGTGGAAGCTGACATTCTCGAATACGATTGCACCGCGTACGGGTGTCGGCAGCCGTTGCGGCTGCGTGGGTGCGGTGATCGAGGAGTGTTCCTGCAGCAACTCGTGAATGCGGCCCATGCCACCGGCGGCTTTCTGCAACTCATTCCAGACTTCGGCCAGTGCCCCCACCGAGCCGCCGCCGATCATCGCGTACATCACGAACTGGCCCAATGCGCCGGCACTGAGTTGGCCATTGATGACATCGTGTGCACCCGACCACAACACCAGGATGACTGCACCAAAAATCAAGCTGATCGCGATTGCTGTCACTGTGGCTTGGGCGCCGATACGCTTGCGTGCGGTGGCCACCGCACTGGCCATGGCCTGCGCGTAGCGGCTGCGCTCGTAGCCTTCACGCGAATGCGCTTGCACGGTGCGCACGGCACCCAGGGCTTCGGTAGCCAAGGTATTGGCATCGGCAATGCGATCCTGGCTGGCACGCGATACCTTCTGGATGCGGCGTGCGCCAATCACGATCGGGGCCACCGCCAACGGGATGCCCAATAGCGCCCACGCCGCCAGCTTCGGGCTGGTGACGAACAGCATCACCATCGAGCCAATCACGGTGACACTGCTGCGCAGGGCCACCGACATGCTGGAGGCGATCACGCTGCGCAGCAGTTCGGCATCGGCGGTGAGCCGCGACACCAGTTCGCCACTGCGGCTGCGGTCGTAAAACCCGGCATCCAGCCCCAGCAAGTGCGCATACAGGCGCGTGCGCAGATCGGCAACGACTTTTTCACCCAGCAAGGTGACGAAGAAATAGCGTGCGGCAGTGGCCAGTGCCAACGCCACGATCACCACCAGCACAAAGCCGAAGGTGCGGTCGATATTGGCCCCGCTTTGAAAGCCGTGGTCGATCATCTGGCGGAATGCCACCGGCAAGCTCAGGGTGGCAGTGGACGAGCAGGCCAGCGCCACCAGCCACGCCGAAAACAGGCCAAGGTGCTGTTGGATGAAGGGCCACAGGGCACGCAGGGTACCGATGGGTGCCTTGCTCGGCACCGGAGAGGGGGAGTTCATCGGGGTATTTTAGCGTCAGCGCTCAGTGCGCTGCAGGATCGGGTGTGGTGGATTCCTGCGCATGTTCCAACTCGCGCAAGTCCGACGGCAGGGTGGCCTGCGGGTAGCGTCGGCGGAATTCGGCCAGGCTGGCACGCGCGGCGTCCAGATCACCTTGCTGTTGCAATTGCCGGATGCGCTTGAGCCAGGCGTCGCGTGCGGCGGGACTGGCCATGGTCGCGGGCGGCACGTCGTCCAAAGGCGCATCGGCGCTGGCTGGTTCCGGCAGGCGTTGCGCCTGCTGGGCTTTGCCCATCGCCGCTTCGGGCCGGCGCGCCGCGGCGGCGGTCAGAGCGTCGCTGCCATGTGTCGCCGCCGGCGCAAGCGCGCCATTGGTCATCGGTTGCGCTGACTCGGCCGTGGTTGCTGCGGTCGCAGCCCTTGCAGCGGCGGCAGCTGCTGGTACGGGGAGGGCAGGCGGGGGGGCGGGAGCGGGTGCAGCGTCTTGCGCAAGTGCGCGGGGCGACTGCAGGACCACCGGCGGGGCTTCCGGCGGTGGCGGTGCCAGCATGCGTTGCGGGGATGGCGGTGCTGTGTCCACCGCAGACGGCGCATGGATAGGCGTGGCCGGTTGCGCGCCAGGGGGGGCGGTGGATGCTGTGTTGCGTGCACTGTCGGCGGCGCGCACCTTTGCGCGCGCGGCCTCTGCGGCGGCGGGCGTTGCGCGTTGTGCCATGGGTGCGGGTGCTGCGGGTGGCGATGGCGTGAATTGGACGCGCCACGCCACACCCACCGCCAGACACAGCGAGGCGGCCAGCGCCAACGGTGCCGCCCAGCGGCGCCGTGCAGGTTTGGCGGGTTGTTGCGCGGCGGCGTGTGCGGCGGCCAGGATGCGCGCATCCAGCTCGGCGGTGGGCTCGCTGCGGCCATGCATGCGTGGTAATTGCGCAGCCAGCGCGCGCTCCTCGGCATCCAGCGGTTGTGGTGGAAGTCGGTTCACGAGGTCAACCTCGCACGCAGTTTGTCCATGGCATAGCGCAGGCGTGATTTCACTGTCTCGCGGCCGGTACCGGTGATGGTGCCGATTTCCTCCAGCGTCAATTCCTGTTCCAGCCGCAACAGCACAACCTCACGTTGATCCATGGGCAGGTCATCCAGCGCCAGTTGCAGTTGGCGGCGACGTTCGAATTCCGACAACACGCGCTCGGGCGTGTGCGCATCGGCGAGTCGTGCCAGGCGCTCATCGGCATCATCGGGTGCCGATGGGCGATGCTTGAGGCCGCGCCAATGGTCGCCCAGCCGGTGATGGGCGATGGTGAACAACCACGCGGAGAAGCCGGCGTCCGGTGTCCAGTCAGTGCGCGCGGCGATGAGCTTTTGCCACACATCCTGAAACAATTCGTCGGCCAGCCCCGGATCCCGCACATGCCGCAGCAAATAGCGATACAGCTTTTGCCGATGCCGCGCATACAGCTGCTCGAACGCGCTCACGTCGCCGGCGGCATAGGCCAACATCAGGGCTTCGTCGGTGCTTTCGGGCATTTCCACCGGGTACAGCCTACGGCCAGGCGATGCCATCGGGAAGGGGGGAATGCATCGGCGGGGGTGGCGGTGCAGTAGCGGCATGGTCGGGTAAACGCGCCACGGCGCGGGATGGGGTTGAACCGTGCGGTGACGGGGGCGTGGAATCCGCGGCGGGTTACAGGCAATATGCATGAAGATGAACGCAACCTTGACAGCTGCTCCGCTACCCTCGAAAGAACTTGCGCCTCGCCGGCGCAAGGGTGCATTCGCGGGTGTTGCCGAGCAGCTGGCGCGGCTGTTGCCTGCCGGTGCGCGGGTCAAAGTGGAATGGCAGCATGCCGTGCTGGGCAAGGGCAATGACCTGTTTGGCGCCGGTGATCCACCGCAAGGCGCATTGCGGCTGCCATGGGTGGGGCCGGAAGGGATGGCGCTGTGTGTGGTGTTCAGCAGCCCGCAACTGATGAGCCAGGACGCCATCGAGCGTTGGTTGCATACCGCACGTCTGTTGATTGAGCAGGCCGCCAAGCTGGAATTGGCCAATCACAAGATCGACACCCTGCAGCGCTCGGAACAGTTGCGCCAAGCCTTGTATGAAATTGCCGACCTGGCCGGCAGTAATCTTGAGCTGTCGGTGATGTTGCGCCGCGTGCACGCCATCGTGGGCGAGTTGATGTACGCCGAGAATTTCTACATCGTGCGATACGACGATCGCCAGCAGACGATGCGCTTCATCTACTTCGTTGATCAATTGGATCCATTCGTCAACGATCCGGATCAGGACATTCCGTTGCATGAGGGCGAAAACAGCCTGACTCTGCATCTGCTGCGTTCCGGCGAGACCCTGCGCGGGCCCTCACGGTTGCTGCGGGAGACGTACGGGATCACCCATTCCGAGACCAGTGGCCCCGATAGTGCCGACTGGCTGGGAGTGCCGATGAGCCGCGACGAGCGCGTGGCCGGCGCCTTGGTAGTGCAGCACTACCGCGAATCCAACGCGTATAGCGAAGATGACCGCATCCTGTTGGCGTTCGTGGCGCAACACGTGTTGACTGCGCTGGAACGGCGTGAGGCACGCAACCGGCTGGAAGTACGGGTGGCGGAGCGCACCGCCGAACTGCAGCGCACCAACGAAGACTTGAAAGCGGAAGTGTTCGAGCGCAAGCGCATCCAGGAGATCCAGCGAGCGTTGTTCCGCATCGCCGAACTGTCGATGACCAGTGAAAGCCTGCGACATTTCTATGCCGAGGTGCATGAAGCGGTCAGCGGTTTGTTGTATGCACGCAATTTCTACATCGCCACGCTGTCTGAAGATGGCAGCATGCTGGAATTTCCGTATTCGGTGGATGAACGTGATCAGGAGCGTCGGCCGCGCAAGCCTGCAGGTGGCTTGACTGAATATGTGTTGCGTACCGGCAAGCCGATGTTGGCTGATCGTGACCAGATTGTGCGCTTGCAGAGCGAAGGCAAGGTGCGCGGACACGGCAGCATGGCGCAATGCTGGCTGGGTGTGCCATTGATGCACGATGACAAGGTGGTGGGCGTACTTGCAGTACAAAGCTACTCGCGCGACATCATGTTCAACTACCGCGATCAGGACTTGCTGACCTTTGTCGCCATCCACATCGGCAGTGGTTTGGCGCGCAAGCAGGCGCAAGACCGGTTGCTGCAAGCGCACTCCAGCTTGGAACAGCGCGTCAGTGAACGTACCCGTGAATTGGCCGAAGCCAACGCCGAACTGGTGGAGCAAATCGGTGAGCGTCTGCGCGCTGAGCGTAAATTGATTCATCAGGCCACGCATGATGTGCTGACCGGACTGCCCAATCGGGTGCAACTGCTGGAACGGCTGGCGCGGGCGATCAGTGTGGCTGGCAGCACGTCGGACGTGTGTTTTGCCGTGCTGTTCATGGACTTGGACCGCTTCAAGCTGGTCAACGACAGCGTGGGGCACGCGGTTGGTGATGAATTGCTGGTCGAAGTCGGGCGGCGCATCGTGGGCAGCGTGCGCAGCAATGATGTGGTGTCGCGCTTGGGCGGCGATGAATTTGCCATTCTTGCGGAAGGGCTGGAAGGCCCGGAGATGGCGCAGGAGTTGGCTAACCGGGTGTTGGCCTCGCTCTCCATTCCGGTTTGGGTGGGTGGGCGCGAGCTGTATCCGGGTGCCAGTATCGGGATTGCTGTTTGGCATCCGCGTTATCGCAGTGGCGAAGAAATGTTGCGTGATGCCGATGCCGCGATGTATCGCGCCAAGAGTGATGGCCGCGACCGCTGTGCGATGTTCGATGAGCAAATGCATCGTGAAGCCATTCGCAGCTTGGATTTGGAAACCGACTTGCGACGTGCGATTCAGGCCGACCACTTCCTGCCGTATTACCAACCGATCGTCTGCTTGCAATCGGGTGAAATCATCGGCTACGAGGCACTCCTGCGTTGGCAGCACGAGCAGCATGGCTTGCTCATGCCTGGCGAGTTCCTTGATGTGGGCGAAGACAGTGGCCTGATCGAACAAATTGACTGGTTGATGTACACGCACGTCATCGCCGATATGGCCCGCCATGATCTGTCCGGCTATGTGGCCATCAACGTGTCGCCGCGCCATTTCAGGATTCCGGACTTTGCCGATCGCCTGTTGGCATTGCTGGAAACCCATGCCGTTGCACCTGAGCGGTTGCGGGTGGAAATCACCGAAGTGGCCTTGCTGGACGATGCGCCACGCACCCTTGAATGTCTGGACTTGTTGCGTCGGCATGGTGTGCTGGCACAGTTGGATGATTTCGGTACTGGCTTCTCGGCGCTGTCGTATCTGCACCGCTTCCCGATTGCCAGTTTGAAAATTGATCGTAGTTTCGTGGCGGGATTGGATGGTGAAACCAGTACCGAAAGCGTCGCGGTGATCCGCGCCATCGTGGCACTGGCCACCAGTTTGGGCATTGAGCAGATTGCCGAAGGCGTGGAAACCATGCGGCAACGTGACCGCCTGAATGAACTGGGCTGTACCTATGCACAAGGGTATTTGTATAGTTTGCCGCAGCCATTGCCTGTGACGTGAATTTGCCCTGGCGTCAGGTATCCGGATCGGCGTGCAGCACTTGTAAGCGGAGTTGGCCATCACGCAAGCGTGCTTGCACGCGGTCGCCCACTTGTGCGTCTTCAACGCTGTGCAGCAGGCGGCCATCCGCATGCTGCAAGATGCTGTAGCCACGCGCCACCGTGGCTAGTGGGCTGATCGCGTGCAGTGAGCGCGCCAGCCCACGCAGATGCAAGGCGTCCTGTTGCAGGCGTTGCGCGATCAGTGCTTGTGGGCGGTGTTGCAGTTGCAACAAGCGTTCGCGCAGGTAGTCGATACGTTGCTGTGGATGCTGTGCACGCAGCACGGCATTGGCATGGCGTAGCGTGGCTGCACGCACTTCAAGCTGGCGTGCGATGGCCGATTGCAGTCGCAGTTGGAGCTGTTGCGCACGTTGTGCAAGGGCGGTCAGCTGTGCTTGCGGGCGCAGCACCTGCAAGCGCAGGAAGGCGCGGTCGCAGCGCTGCATGGATTGGCGCAGCACCTGCGCTTGCTGGGCATGGAGTTGTCTGTGCAATCCAGTCAAGCGCGTGGCCAGCGCTGCTGCGTCGGGCGCCAATAATTCTGCGGCGGCCGAGGGCGTGGGGGCGCGCAGGTCAGCGGCAAAGTCGCTGAGTGAAAAATCGGTTTCATGGCCAATGGCGGAGATCACCGGCGTGCTGCACGCGGCAATCGTGCGCGCCAGTGTTTCGTCATTGAACGCCCACAAATCCTCCAGCGAGCCGCCGCCACGCGCCAGCAGCAGCACGTCGTAGCGGCCGCAGGCATCCGCACGTTGCAACATGTGCCGGATGTGCGCGGCCGCGGTGTCGCCTTGCACGGGCACCGGCAGCAGATCCACGTCGAGCAGTGGAAAGCGCCGGCGCAGCACACTGATGATGTCGCGAATCACCGCGCCAGAGGACGAGGTCAGGACCGCGATACGGCGCGGAAAGGCGGGCAGGGCGCGTTTGCGCTGTGCATCGAACAGACCTTCGGCTTGCAGCTTGGCCAGCAACAGGTCATAGGCGCGTCGCAGCGCACCTTCACCGGCGTCTTCCATGCTGTCCAGCACCATCTGATAGTCGCCGCGTGCCTCGTACAGGGTCAAACGCCCGCGGACCAATACGTTCAGGCCATCCCGCGGGGTGAAGTTCAACCATTGGCTCTTCGGCTTGAACAGCGCACAACGCACCTGCGCGCGTGCATCTTTCAGGGTGAAATACAGATGCCCGGACGCCGGTCGCGCCAAGTTGCCGATTTCACCTTCCACCAGCACATTCGGGAAGCTGCCCTCGAGCAGGTCGCGGGCCAACGTGTTGAGCTGGGCGGGGGTCAGGATGCGGTCATCGCGGGTCATGCGGCATCGTAGCGTCAATGCCTGCGGAATTGCCTGTGGGTTGTCCACATCATGTGATGACCTGGCAATAGGTAAAATAGCCACATGACTCAACATTCCCAAGACCGCTTCGGCCCGCTGACCCGTCGCATCACCCGCCCCGTGGTCATCGGTGGGGTACAAGTGGGGGGCGGTGCGCCGGTGGTGGTGCAGTCCATGACCAATACCGACACCGCCGACGTGGCCAGCACCGTCAAGCAGATCGGCGAGTTGTGGCGCGCTGGCAGTGAACTGGTGCGGGTGACGGTCAATACCACCGAGGCCGCAGCGGCGATTCCGCGCATCGTCGACAAGCTGGCGATGATGGGCATCCACGTACCGATCATCGGCGACTTCCATTACAACGGGCACACCTTGCTGGCCGGCGAGCCGGCCTGCGCGCAGGCGCTGGCGAAGTACCGCATCAACCCCGGCAATGTGGGTTTCGGCAAAAAGAAAGACACCCAGTTTGCGCAGTTGATCGAGTTTGCCATTCAGTACGGCAAGCCGGTGCGCATTGGGGCCAATTGGGGCTCGCTGGACCAAGCCTTGGCGGCGCGCCTGATGGATGAAAACGCGCAGCGCGCCATGCCGTGGGACGCCGGCCGGGTGATGCGCGAAGCACTGATCCTGTCTGCACTGGAATCGGCGCAGCGCGCAGTGGAGCTGGGCCTGCCGGCCGAGCGCATCATTCTCAGCGCCAAGGTCAGTGGCGTGCAGGAGCTGGTGGCGGTGTATCGCGATTTGTCCATGCGCAGCGATTTCGCCCTGCATCTGGGCCTGACCGAGGCCGGCATTGGCAGCAAGGGCGTAGTGGCGTCGAGTGCTGCACTGGGTGTGCTGCTGCAGGAAGGTATTGGCGACACCATCCGCATTTCACTCACGCCCGAGCCTGGCGCCTCGCGCACGCAGGAAGTGATCGTGGCACAGGAGCTGCTGCAGACCATGGGCCTGCGTGCGTTCACGCCAATGGTGACCGCCTGCCCGGGGTGCGGCCGCACCACCTCGGAGTTTTTCCAGGAGTTGGCGAAGGTGGTGCAGGAGCATGTGCGCGGCAAGATGCCGGAATGGAAAATCAGCCACCCCGGTGCGGAGAACATGACGCTGGCGGTGATGGGCTGCGTGGTCAACGGGCCGGGGGAGTCGCGCCACGCCAATATCGGCATCAGCCTGCCGGGCACCGGCGAAGCACCGTCGGCACCGGTATTCGTGGATGGCCAAAAGTCGGTGACCCTGCGCGGTGACAACATTGCCCGTGAGTTCATCGGTCTGATCGATGATTACGTGGATTCGCACTATGGCGTGGCGCAACGCGGCTGACCCGTCGCGGCGGCGTACTGCGTTAACATCCAGTATCCAGACACGTCGGGGGGACGATGATGGACGCCAAACGCGGTGGCGCACCGCTGTATCTGCATGTCACGCTGTTGGCGGTGGGGCTGGTGGCTGCCACGGGTAGCGTGATGCTCTGGTTTGGCGATCTGGTGCCGGGGATCTGGGAGTTTGTAGTGCTGTTGACGGTAGCCGCATTGGTGGCGCTACTGATGGCGCGACGGATCACCGCACCTTTGACCCGGTTGGCGCGCGAAGCCGAAGCCGTGCGCCGTTTTGATTTTACCGACCACCCGCTGATCCATTCCGCAGTGCGCGAAATCGGGGAGTTGGCATACGGGTTTGATTTGATGCGCGATGCGATGCGTCGCTTTCTACGTATCAACCGACGATTGGCGATTGAGACCGATTTCGATGCACTGCGGCCATGGTTGCTGGATAAATTGGTGGACATCGCCGGTGCGTGTGGTGGCTTGCTGTACTTGGCCGATGCCAGTGGCGAAGAACTGCGCGCTGCCGCACTGGATGTCGAAGGTGGCAAGGCCAAGCCTGCCCCTGATTTGCCGCCACTGGATCCCAAGGCGATGCCGGAGGCGATGGCGCGGGCACGTGCGTATTTGCAGCGGGTCAGTAGCCACCTGAGCACGCAGGAATTGGCCACACTGGGTGTGGATTCCCGATTTTCCAACGCAACCGCACTGGTGGTGCCATTGCTGGATCGGCGTGAATCATTGTTGGGTATGCTGGTGCTGTTCAAGGACGGTGAGGTGGATGCCACCAGCGCCAGTTTCATCGAGGCCTTGGCCGCCAGTGCCGCTACTGCGCTGGAAACCCAAGAGCTGTTGCGCGCACAAAAGGCGATGGTGGACGCCACCATTCGCATGGTCGCCGATGCCATCGACGCCAAGAGCCCGTACACCGGCGGGCATTGCACCCGCGTCCCCGAATTGACCTTCATGCTGGCACGCGCGGCTTGCGACAAGACCGATGGGCCGTTTGCCAACTACACCCTGGATGAAGAGCAGTGGGAAGCGTTGTACATCGCCGGATGGCTGCATGACTGCGGCAAGGTGACCACGCCTGAATACGTGGTGGACAAGGCGACCAAGTTGGAAACGGTGAACAATCGAATCCACGAGATTCGTACCCGCTTCGAGGTGCTCAAGCGCGATGCGCAGATCGACTACTGGCGTGAACTTGCACAGGGCGGCGATGAGGCAGCACTGCGCTTGCAACGGGATGCGCGGCTGCAAGCGCTGGACCAAGACTTCGCCTTTGTCGCCGACTGCAATGTGGGCAGCGAGTTCATGTCCGACCAGAAGATGGAGCGCCTGCGCGAGATCGCCAAATATGCGTGGTTGCGTACACTGGATGATCGCGTGGGCTTGTCGCGCGATGAGTTGTCGCGCTACACCGAGCCACCGTTGCCATTGCCGGTGCAGGAGTTTTTGCTGGCCGATAAACCCGAGCACCGCATCGCCAGGCCGGTGTCCGAGCAGATGCCGGAAAGCAGTCGCTGGGGCTTTGCGATGAGCGTGCCGGAGTTGCTGTACAACCACGGCGAGTTGCATAACCTGAGCATTCGGCGCGGCACGCTGACCGAAGAAGAGCGCTACAAGATCAACCAGCACATCGTGCTTACTATCACTATGCTGGATGCGTTGCCGCTGCCACGCCATCTGCGTGCGGTACCGGAAATTGCCGGTGGCCACCACGAAAAGCTCGACGGTACCGGCTACCCGCGTCGCTTGAATGCGGGGCAGTTGTGCCCGGAGGCACGCATGATGGCGATTGCCGACATTTTCGAAGCACTGACCGCAGCTGATCGCCCCTACAAATCGGGCAAGACGTTGCCTGAGGCGTTGTCGATCATGGCCAGGATGTGCCGCGAGCAACATCTGGATCCCGACTTGTTCGCGTTGTTCCTGCGCTCGGGTGTGTATCGCGAGTATGCAGAAAAATACCTCAGCGCCGAGCAGTTGGCGGTGGTACGGATTGAGGAGTATCTGTAACCTGCAGGCTCCGTGGTGGCTAGCTCAGGCTTCAGTGCAGACGCGGTTGCGGCCAGCGTGCTTGGCACGGTACAGCGCGGCATCGGCGGTGGCCATCAGCGCGCTGCGCGATTCACGGCCGGGAGCCAGCACGGCAACGCCGATGCTGATGGTGATCTGCTGTTGATCGCCAGCGATCTCGAAGCTGGTATTGGCAACCGCAAGACGCAAGCGTTCGGCACATTCCCGGGTTGTTTCCAAATCACATTCGGGCAGCAGCAGGGCAAATTCCTCGCCCCCAATGCGGGCAGCAACATCCTCGCTGCGCGCGTGGGCGCGAATGATAGTGGCAATACCGCGCAACACATCATCCCCTTGGATATGGCCGTAGCGGTCGTTGATCGGCTTGAACAAATCCACATCAATAATGCACAGCGCCAGTGGTCGCTGATGGCGCAGGGCGCGACCAATTTCTTTTTCTGCCATTTCGCAGAAATGCCGGCGATTGCAGAGATCGGTCAGCGCATCGTGGATCGCCAGTTGATAGATTTCTTCGTGGTAGCTGGCCTCTACGCTGTCGTGGCTGATGAACTTCAAAATGCTTTCACCCACCGTAATCTGATCGCCATCGACCAGCGCTTGCTCGTGCTCAAGCCGTGCATCATTGAGGCGGGTGGGGTTGGTCGCACCGAGGTCATGCAATACATAGCGGTCGCCATCCAACCGAATTTCGCAATGCTGCCGCGATACGCTTTTATGTGCGATCTGCAAATCGGCCTCTGGGGTGCGGCCAATGCGTACCGGCAAGCCCCCGATATCCAGACGCCGCCCCAGTCCCTCGCCATGGATCACCACGACGCAGGCCGTGCGTTGCGCGGCGCGCATCGGGCCATCGCTATACAGCGTGCGCTGGGTGGTCTCGGTTTGGTCGTGATCTTGGCTCATGCAGACGGTTCGCGTGGGTGTTCCGAGTGTAGCGCCTGTTAATGGCATGATGCGTGGCCCGAGTGGCAAATCGCACAGTTCGTGAAGTGGACTTACGCCATGCACAGCGATCCTGACAGTACTGAGCTTTTGACCCCTGACACTGTTGCCGGCACAGTGGCAGCGGGGGAGCCGTTGCCGGTGGGCGCAAGGTTGGGGCATTACCGCATCGAAGCATTGTTGGGGCGCGGCGGGATGGGCGATGTGTATCGGGCGCAGCAATTGGAGCCGGTCAGCCGCATCGTCGCGCTCAAATTATTGCGTGCACAACGGCTGGATACCGCCCACATCGCGTATTTCGAGGTCGAACGGCAGTTGCTGGCGCAGATGCGGCACCCGGCCATTGCGCAGATTTTTGATGCCGGCACCACGCCTGATGGCCATCCGTATTTTGCGATGGAGTTCATCGAAGGCAGCCCTATTACCCAGTATTGCGACACGCATGCGCTATCGCTGCAAGCGCGTATCGCGTTATTCATTCGCGTGTGCGAAGGCGTGCAGCACGCGCACCAGAAAGGTGTGATCCATCGTGATCTGAAACCCGGCAATTTGCTGGTGGATGAGGTGGACGGCCGGCGATTGCCGAAAGTCATCGATTTTGGCATCGCCACCGCCACCAATTTGGGCCAAGGCCGCGATGTGGCTGGCACCCCCGATTACATGAGCCCCGAGCAAGCTTCGGGCGATCAGGCTTTGGTCGATACCCGCAGCGATGTGTACGCGCTAGGCGTGGTGCTGTGTGAGCTGTTGACCGGGCAGCGCCCGCGCGCGAATGGCGAAACCGTTACCGGCAATGCCCGCACCCTGCGGCTGCCGTCCGAACAGTTGTCCACGCTGTCACCAGCGGATGCCGATGCATTATTGGCCCACCGGCAACAATCGCTGCCGCATCTGCAAAAAGTGCTGCGCAACGAGCTGGATTTTGTGGTGGCCAGGGCGATGCGGTTTGATCGCAGTGAACGCTACCCCTCGGCAGCGGCGCTGGCCGAAGACCTGCAGCGTTTTTTGCGCAATTATCCGTTGCAGGCGGTGCCGCCTTCGCGCGGCTATGCGTGGCGCAAATTTGCCCAGCGCCATCGCACTGGCATGGCGGCGGCCGCGTTGATCACTGCGGCGTTGGTGATTGGCTTTGCAGTGTCGGTATATGGCCTGCTGCAAGCGCGGGCGCAACGGGCCATTGCCGAGCAACGCAATGCACAGTTGGAGAAAGTGGCCGCGTTCCAGCAGTCGATGCTGGAAGGGATTGATATCGAAGCCATGGGTTCAGGCATGGCCAAGGGGCTGCGCGAGCAAATCGCGCAACACACCCCGGATGTGGCGGCGAGCTTCAATGCCAATCTTGCCAATGCCAGCACCGCGGATGTGGCGCGCAGCTTGATCGATCAGGACATCTTGGCCAATGCCGAGCGTGCGATTACCCGCGAATTTGCCGATGACCCGGCATTGGCGGCGGATTTGCGCGAATCGGTGGCCAAGGTGCGCTTGGCTTTGGGCTTGCCGAAGCAGGCGGCAGCTGGCTTCGCCCAAGTCGCCAAGTTTCGTGATGGCAGTTTCGGTGCATCTTCACCCAAAGCGTTGTCGGCGCGGCAGCAACAAGCCTCGGCATTGTTGGAGGCCGCCGCCCCCAAAGATGCCATGGTTGTGCTGGACGCGGCCCTGCATGCGGCGTCAGGGTTGCCGGCCAATGATCCCGTGTTGCTCAGGTTGCGGATGAATCAGGCTGAAGCGATTGCCACCCTGGGCGACCGCCCACGCGCACGCAAGCTTTTTGCAGCCCTGCGCGCACAAGCCATCCGCCTGCGTGGCGAGCGTGACCCGGTGACGATGGACATCAGTAATGACTTGGCCATTTTGCTGGGCCGGATGGGCGAGGCTGAAGCCGGGCGCGCAATCATGGAAGCATTGGTGCCGATGCGCATGCAGGTGTTGGGCAAGGATGCGCCCGACACCTTGGGTGCACTGCACAATCTGGCGGTGATGCGCATCATGACCGGCGACAAGCAAGCTGCGGTGCGCTTGCAACAGCAATTGGTGGATACCCAAACCCGGCGGCTGGGGGCTGAGCATCCGCAAACCTTGGCCGAATTGGGCAATCTGGCCAACATGCTCAACGACAGTGGCAAGCCTGAACAGGCGTTGCCGATTGCCCAGCAAGTACTGGCGGCGCGTACCCGTGTATTGGGTGCCGATCATCCGCAGACCTTGAAGGCGATGCTTAACCTGGCCTCGATTCTGGCGCGGGTGAAACGGTTTGACGAGGCGATGGCTATGCAAAAACAGGTGGCCGATGCGCGCACCCGGCTATTGGGGCCAAACCACCCGGACACATTGTTCATCCAGCTCAATCGCGCACCGACGTACTTTCAGGCTGGCCAGCCCAAGGCTGCTTTGGCGCAACTGGATGCTTTCCTGCCGGTAGCGCGCAAAGTGCTGGGCGATAAACATCCGCAGGTGCAAATGGGGTATGACATTCGCGCGCAGGCGGCGGCGGACTTGGGCGACAAAGCACTGGCCATTGCTTCATATCGGGAGCTGTTGGCGCTGCGTGAAGCAGCATTGGGCGCACAAGACATCAAGACCATTGATGCGGCTTGGAATCTGGAAGGATTGTTGCGCAAACGCGGCGATCTTGCTGCGTCTGATGAGTTGCGCACGCGCTATGTCACGCCATTGTTGCAGGCGCAGCCGTCAGCTTTGGATGACGATCAAAAACGCATGGCCAAGAATATTCGCGATACCGAGGCAAGTGAGGCGCAGGCATCGGTGCAAAAACCTGTTGTTCGATAGGCCTGCATCCACTGCGGCAGGTTATTCGCCCGGCAGTTTGGCTTCACTGGGCGCGCGCGTTGCCGATTGGCGCGCCAACACGGCTTCGCGGTGGGCGATGTAGAAGGTGGACGCCAGAATGATCGCGGCACCAATCAACGTATTGGCACCCACGGCTTCATCGAACAACAACCAGCCAGCGAAGGTCACCAGGGGCAATTGCATGAAGCTGATCGGGGTCAGCGCGGAGACATCGCCCAGCTTCAGGGCACGGGTCCAGAGCAACTGCCCGGCGGTGCCCATCAAGCCGGTGGCGAGCAGCCACAGCCACGTGATGCCATGCGGTGTTTGCCATACGAATAACGCCGGCAGCAGAGACATCGGTACCCACATGGCGTAGGTCCAGAACACGATGGTATCGGCTTTATCAATGGCCGAAAGTTGTTTGATTTGGATCGCCACCAGTGCGCTTAATACCGCTGCGGCCACCGCCACCATCGAGCCCATGCTGAATGCATGCGACCACGGTTGCACGATGATCAATACGCCCAGAAACCCCAGCGCCACCGCGCTCCAGCGGCGTGCCCGCACACGCTCGCCCAACATCAAGATGGCGGCGATCGTGACGAAGATGGGTGAGGAGTAGGTGAGTGAAATCGCCAGTGCCAACGGCAGATGGGCAATTGCCCAGAAGCCGCACACCATGCTGACGATGCCAATCGCGGTACGCACCAGATAGCGTGGCAATTGGTGGGTATGCACGTTGGCAGCAAATGTTTTGGCCGGGTTGGGCTGGCGCAGCGCCGGCACCGCGAGCAACGGCAGCAAGGCCGCAAACCCGAACAAGTTGCGGAAGAAGGCCACTTCCCACGTGGGGATGGTCTTTGACGCAAGGCGGATGAAAATCGCCATTGAGCCAAACCCCAACGTGCTGCCCAGCATCAGCAATGCGGCGCGTGCGTGGGGGTTGCCGGCGGCTTTCACCACGCAGCCCCCACGATGCGCGGTTCGGGTTCAATCATCACGCCAAAACGTGCATGCACTGCGTCGGCGATACGGCGGGCCAGTGCAAGCAGTTGCAACCCGGTGGCATGGCCGTGGTTGACCAAGATCAGGGCGTGTTCGCTGGAGACCCCGGCGTCACCATCGCGATGGCCTTTGAAGCCGCACTGGTCAATCAGCCATGCAGCGGACAATTTGCGGGTGTGCTCGCTGCTGCCATGAAAGCACGGCATGCCCGGATGCTCTGCCAGCAAGCTTTCAGCCTGCGCACGGGCAATGATCGGGTTTTTGAAGAAACTGCCGGCATTGCCCAGCAGCGCCGGATCCGGCAGTTTGCGGCGACGAATGCGCATGACCGCTTCGGCCACTTGCGACGCACGCGGGGTGTTGTGCACGCCCATCGCGGTGAGTTCTTCGCCGATGCCGGCATAACCGAGGTGGGCAACAAAATTGCGCGGTAGCGTGAATTCGACGGCGGTCACCAGGTAGCGGTCCGGCTGTTGCTTGAACAGCGAGTCGCGATAGGCAAACGCGCAGTCGGTGGCGGCAAGCCGCAGCCAGGCATTGTGCTGGCGATCAAACGCCTCCACCACGTGGATGCATTCGCGCACTTCCACGCCATACGCGCCAATGTTTTGAATCGGCGCGGCGCCCACGGTGCCGGGAATCAGCGCCAGATTCTCCAAGCCCGACAGGCCATGACCCAAGGTCCACAACACGAAGTCATGCCACACCACCCCGGCATCGGCGCGTACATGGGTGGTGTTGCCGTCATCGTCCAGCACGCGAATCCCGTGCGTGGCCAGCGCCAACACCGCCGCCGGCGGGTCACCGGCAAACAGCAGGTTGCTGCCCCCTCCCAGCAGCAACAGGTTGGGGTCGCGCAGCATCGCGTAGCCAAACAATTCCGGTAGCGCGCTGGTATCGGTCACTTCGACCAACAGCTCTGCAGTTGCGCGCACGCCAAACGTGTTGCGCGCATCCAGTCTTGCGTGTTCGGTGATGCGCGCCCCGTTGCCCAGCGATAGGCTCATTCGGGCGGAAGATGGCCGCGGCTGGGGGCTTCCTTGCGCCGACGCAGGGCTTCCACGCATTCGCCGATCAGCGCCGGGCCGCGATACACCAGACCCGTATAGGTTTGCACCAACAGTGCACCGGCAGCCTGCTTGGTAGCGGCGTCAGCGCCATGCAAAATGCCACCCACGCCGATCAGTGGAATGGCATCCGGCAAGCGCGTGCGCAGCATGCGCAGCACGGTGGTGGCTTGGCTCATCAAGGGGGCACCGGACAGGCCACCACTCTGGTTAGCGAAAGGTGCCCCCACCACGCCTTCGCGCGACACCGTGGTGTTGGTGGCGATCACGCCATCCACTTGCAAGTCGCCCAGCACGCGTGCGGCTGCATCGATGTCGCTTTCGGAAAGATCCGGTGCGATCTTCACCAATAGCGGAACCCGCTTGCCATGTTTGGCGGCCAGCTTTTCCTGTTCGTCACGCAACACGCTGACCAGTTTGCGCAGGGTTTGTTCTTCCTGCAGCTCGCGCAGACCCGCCGTATTGGGTGATGAAATATTCACCGCCACATAGTCTGCCAATGCATACACCTTGCGCAGGCACAACACATAATCAGCAGCAGCATCGGCGTTAGGTGTGTCCTTGTTTTTGCCGATATTGATACCCAGCAAACCGGTTTTGCGTTTGGCGCGCTCGACATTGCGCACCAGTACATCCACGCCGTCATTGTTGAAGCCCATGCGGTTGATCACCGCTTCGTGCTGGGGCAGGCGGAACATGCGCGGTTTGGGGTTGCCTGCTTGCGGCAGTGGCGTGACCGTACCTACTTCCACAAAGCCAAACCCCAAGGCCAACAAGGCATCAATATGCGCGCCGTTCTTGTCCATCCCGGCGGCAAGACCCACCGGGTTGGGAAAGGTCAGGCCCAATACCTTGACCGGCATCGGCCGTGGCGGTTTGGCCAATAACGAGCGCATGCCGCAGCGGTAGGCAGCTTCCAGGGACAACAGGCCCATGCCGTGCGCGCGCTCGGCATCAACCCCAAACAGGAATGGGCGGGCGAGTGAGTACAAGTGTCAGTGTCCTGCACCTGCAAATGCCAATACCGCGGCAAGCCCACCAAAGAACAGGATGACTGCGATGATCGCAAGCACCGAGAACACGATCACCAGATACCCCATCACCAAGCCGGCAACGGCCAAGCCGTCGCCTTCCTGGGTGGCAGGGGAGCGCCGGATTTCGCTGCGCGCCATGTGCCCGCAGATGATCGCGATGATGCTGCCAAGGAACGGCAGCAAGGTCCAGCCCAGGATACCGCAGACAAGACTGACCACGGCGAGAGAATTGGTCTGGCGGGCAGGTACGTTCATGGCTGTCCTTTGCAGAGTGTTACTTTGCGGCTGATCGATACGTATCGCTAGTGTGCGAACACGCACGGTGCAGATCAAGATTACAAGTCGAATTTGATGCCCTGCGCCAGCGGCAGCGCGTCGGAATAATTGATTGTATTGGTCTGCCGACGCATATAGGCGCGCCAAGCGTCGGAACCCGATTCACGGCCGCCGCCGGTTTCTTTTTCGCCCCCAAATGCGCCACCGATTTCCGCGCCACTGGTGCCGATGTTGACGTTGGCAATGCCGCAATCGCTACCGGCCGCACTGAGGAAAGCTTCGGCGTGCTTGAGGTTGGTGGTGAAGATGGAGGACGACAGGCCTTGCGGCACGGCGTTCTGCATCTCGATCGCCTCGTCCAGGTCCTTGTACTGCATGACGTACAGGATCGGCGCAAAAGTTTCGTGCTGGACGATTTCAGCTTCGTTGGTCAGGCCCGTCACGATCGCCGGCAACACGAAATTGCCAGGGCGGTCGATGGCGGTGCCGCCGGTTTCCACCTTGCCACCGGCGGCCTTGGCTTTGGCGATGGCATCCAGATACGCGTTCACGCCATCACGGCTATTCAGTGGGCCCATCAGGTTGGCCGGGTCGGTGGGGTCGCCGATTTTGCCTTCTACTTGCTTGTAAGCGGTGATCAGCTTGGCCAGCACTTCGTCGTACATCGACGCATGCACGATCAGGCGGCGGGTGGTGGTGCAACGCTGGCCGGCGGTACCCACCGCGCCGAACACGATGGCGGGGATGGCCAGTTTCAGGTCGGCGGTTTCATCGACGATGATCGCATTGTTGCCGCCCAACTCCAGCAGGCTGCGGCCCATGCGGCGCGCCACGTTTTCGCCCACCATGCGGCCCACCTTGGTGCTGCCGGTGAAGCTGATCAGCGGGATGCGCCTGTCATCCACGAACTGCTGCGCCAGCTCGCTGCCGGCATCGTTGAACAGGAAGAAGATGTCCGGGAAGCCGCCGGCACGCAGCGCCTCGTTGCAGATCTTCATCGACGCGATCGCCGACAGCGGGGTCTTGGGCGAGGGCTTCCACACCGTGATGTCGCCGCAGATCGCGGCAATGAAACTGTTCCAGGCCCACACTGCGACCGGGAAGTTGAAGGCCGAGATCACGCCGACAATACCCAGCGGGTGCCATTGTTCATACATGCGATGGCCAGGGCGTTCGCTGTGCATGGTCAGGCCGTACAGCTGGCGCGACAGACCCACGGCGAACTCGCCGATGTCGATCATTTCCTGCACTTCGCCGTCGCCTTCCGGCTTGGACTTGCCCATCTCCAGGGCCACCAGCGACCCCAGCGCGTCCTTGTGCGTGCGCAGCGCATCGGCGCACAGGCGGATCGCTTCACCACGACGCGGCGCGGGCGTGGTGCGCCAGATTTTGAATGCCGCCTGCGCACGCGCAATGATCAATTCGTAATCGGCCTGCGAGGATGCATGCACATGGCCCAGCACTTCGCCGGTGGTTGGGTTGACCGGCTCCAGCACGCCGGCATCGCAGGTCTTGGACCATTCGCCATTGCCAAGATAAGTGCCGGATTCAGTGGCGGAAAGCCCAAGGGCGGTGAGGACGGGGTGGGACATGGCGAGCCTCCAGCGGTGCGAATGATGGTGATGGTGACCCCGGCCCGATTCGAACGGGCGACCTTCCCCTTAGGAGGGGGACGCTCTATCCAGCTGAGCTACGGGGCCAAGACTGATTATTATCGCAGCACGCGGCAGGTTCGGACAATCCGCCGGAAGAAGTTTCGAAATGACCAGTCACTGTTTGCAAATCAACCTGATAACTTCACCAGTTTTGCAGCCTGCCCTGCAGTGCGGCGGCGTCATTCGCTAAGCGCTCTGCACCACTTGGCCGCGCCAACATCGCCGCCAGCGCAGGCGGTGCAGCAATCGTGTGCTGCACCAACGGTTCCACCACTTCCGGAAACTTGGCCGGGTGAGCGGTGGCCACGATAGCCCAGTCACCGGGTTCGCCACGTGCGCGCAAGCGGTCCAGTACGTCGGCGGCACAGGCGGTGTGCGGGCAGACCACGTGTCCGCGTTCATCACGGGTGCGAACGATGGCGGCGCGGATCTGTGCATCGCTGACCGCTTCGGCGCGCAGGGTATGGCGCAGGGTTTCGGTATCCGGATACAGGTATTGCAGCCGCTCGAAATTGCTGGGCGCGCCCACGTCCATCGCATTGGCCAAGGTGGCAACGCTGGGTTTGGGGTGGTAGTCGCCGCCGGCAAAAAAGTCCGGTAGCACGGTATTGGCATTGCTGGCCAGCACCAGCTGGCCAATCGGCAGGCCCATGCGCTTGGCCAGCAGGCACGCCAGCGCGTTGCCCAGATTGCCGGTGGGGATCACGAAGTTCAGCACATTGCCGGTGGCGCGCTGATGGCTGAGTGCGGCATGTGCGTAGTACGCGGCCTGCGGCAACAACCGCCCGAGACTGATACTGTTGGCCGAACCCAGTGGCAGCTGCGCACGAAAGGCGGCATCGGTCAGCAGGGTTTTGGCCAGTGCCTGGCAATCATCAAAACTGCCATCGACCTTGAAGGCGCGCACGTTGTCGCCAAAGCAGCCCAGTTGATGTGCTTGGCGTGGTGATACGCGGCCATCGGGGTACAAGATGGCGACGCGAAACCCCGGGCGATTGTGGAAAGCGGCCGCCACCGCCGCGCCGGTATCGCCCGAAGTGGCAACGACTATGGTCAATGGCTTGTCGCCTTGTGGCAGCGCTGACAAACACCCGGCAAGAAAGCCGGCGGCGTAATCCTTGAACGCGGCGGTGGGGCCGTGGAACAGCTCCAGCAGATAATCGTTGGGCGCGCCGAAGCGCACCAGGGGTGGGTCGATGGCCAGCGCAGTGCTGCAGATGGCTGGCAGCGCGGGCGCGATCACTTCATCGGCAAAAAATGGTTGCAGCAGGCGCAAGGCCACGTCAGGCAAGCTGTGGGCGCCGGCAAAGTCTTCGCCAGACAATGCCGGCCAGCTGGCTGGCATATACAGCCCGCCATCAGGGGCCAATCCTGCAGCGATGGCCTGTGACAGTGTGACAACGGGCGCTTGCCCACGGGTGCTGAGGGTGTTCATGGCAAAACCTTGGCGGCGGGGCAGGCAATGGGGGTCAGGACGATGTCACTGGCGAAACCGGCGTTGGCAAAGGCCGCCGACATGGCAGTGGCGGCACGCTCGGCGGTCGCTTTTGTTTCGCACCATGCAAATACGCTGGGGCCAGCACCGGAAATACTGCTGCCCATGGCCCCGGCCTCCAGTGCGGCGTGTTTGACTGCTGCAAAGCCCCCGATCAAGGGCGCACGGCGCGGTTCTACCAGCACATCGGAAAGTCCTGCGCGCACCAGCCCTGCATCGCCACGCTCACATCCCAGCAGTACCTGCGCAAGGTTGGCGCTTTGCATCACGAATTGATGCAGCGCATACGCGCCTTGCAGTGCTTCACGTGCACGCCGGGTTTCCAGCACGGCATGCGGATGCACCACCGCGGCGTGCCAAGTGGCGGGCACACTGATTCTGGTCAAGCGATCAGCGGTGGCCAGCACCAAGCCACCCAACAGCATCGGGCCGACGTTATCGCCATGTTTGCCGCCGCTGGCTACGGCTTCGCCAGCCAATGCAAATGGGTACAGCGCTTCAGCTGCAAGCGGTGCATCCAGCAAGGCATTGGCGGCCACCAGTGCAGCCACGCACGAGGCCGCCGAGCCCCCCAAGCCGGAACCCAGTGGAATGCCTTTTTCAATTTCCAACGCAAACCCGAACGGCAAATCGAGCGCTTCACGCAGCGCCAGCAATGCGCCGCCTGCGGTATTGCGATGGGCTTCAAGCGGCAGGTCGGTGACGGTGCCGGTAATGGCGGTGATGCGTACAGTGGGGGCATCAATTTTGCGCACCGTTGCACTATCGCCCAGCCCGGCAATGGCATGGCCAAGGATGTCGAAGCCCACGCCCACATTGCCCACCGAACCGGGTGAAAATGCACGGGCTTGTTCGGGTGCGGCGCTCATAGCTTGGCCCCCAGCGCAGCGGCCAGCCGCAGCAGATCCGAGAACACACCGGCGGCGGTGACCTCTGGCCCGGCGCCCGGGCCTTGCACCACCAGCGGGTTGTCGCAGTAGCGGCGGGTGGTGAAGGACACGCAGTTGTCGGTCAGGCGCAGATGGGCAAAGGCGTGACTGGCGGGCAATTCGCGCAGTGCCACCGAAGCCTTGCCGTCTTGTTCGAGCTTGGCCACATAACGCAGCACGCAGGCTTTGCTGCGGGCTGCCTCCAGTGCGGCTTGCATGGGCGCATCCAATGCGGCCAAGCCATCCATGAAGGCATCGCGGTCGGCGCTGCGCAAACTTGCCGGCACCAGACTTTGTACTTCGACATCGGAGAGCGAAATGTGCATGCCGGACTCGCGCGCAAGGATCACCAATTTTCGCGCCACATCGGTGCCGGATAAATCGTCGCGCGGGTCGGGTTCGGTATAGCCCAGCGCGTGCGCTTCCAGCACCAGTTCCGAGAATGGTTTGCTGCCATCGTATTTGTTGAACAGCCACGCCAGCGTGCCGGAAAAAATGCCTTCGATGGAGAGCAAGTCATCGCCGGTGTCCAGCAAATCACGCAGCGTGGAAATCACCGGCAAGCCCGCACCCACGGTGGCTTCATAGCGAAAACGCGCGCCACTGTGTGCCTGCGCGCTGCGGATGGCTTGGTAGCGTTGCAGTGGTCCGGCACCGGCCTGCTTGTTGGGCGTGATGACGTGGATGCCGGCAGCCAGCCATTCGGGGTAGCGTGCAGCCACGCTGTCACTGGCGCTGCAATCGATCACCACGGCGTGTGGCAGATGGGTGTCCAGCAGATGCTTGGTGAGAAGGTCAAGACTGGCCTCCGACGGCGGCTGTTGCAGGCGGGTATGCCAATCCACGGCGTCGCCGTGTTCGCATAACCACAGGTTGGAACGCGAGGCCAGTGCGCGCAGGCGCAGGTCGATAGTGTGCTGCGTGCGCAGGCGCGGCAGTGCGGTTTGCAGTTGATCGAGCAGGGCGCTGCCCACCTTGCCGGGGCCGATGACCGCCAGCGCGATGGTCTGCGGCGACAACCAGAATGCGGCATGCACGGCGCGCAGCGCGCGCGCGGCATCAGCAGAGTCGATCGCCACTGAAATATTGCGTTCGGACGCGCCCTGCGCGATCGCTCGAATGTTGACCCGCGCCCGCGCCAAGGCATCGAACATGCGCGCCGCCACGCCTGGTGTGCCGGCCATGCCATCGCCCACCGCTGCCAGCACGCTGATCCCGGTTTGCAGCGTCACGCCCTGCACCTGCGCGCCGGCCAATTCGCGGGTAAATGCGTCTTGCAAGGCATCGCGGGCGGCATCGGCTTCGCGCTGATGCACCACGCAGCAGATGGAATGCTCGGAGCTGCCTTGCGAGATCATCACCACCGAAATATGCGCCGCATGCAGCGCGGCAAAGACGCGTTCGGCGGTGCCGGGCACACCGATCAGGCCGGCACCTTCCAGGCACACCAGGGCCAAGTCGCCGCCCAGGGTCAGGCCTTTGACCGGGCCGGCCGGGTTGCGGTCGCCAACCGCATCGATACGGGTACCGGCAAACTCCGGGCGGAAGGTGTTGCGCATCAGGATTGGCAGGCCGCGTGCAATCGCCGGGGTCATCGTTTGCGGATGGATGACTTTTGCGCCGAAATACGCCAACTCGCAGGCTTCGCGATAACTCATCGCGGTCAGTGGCACGGCCTCTGGCACCAGCCGTGGATCGGCCGAGAGCACACCATCCACATCGCTCCAAATATGCAGTTCGTCGGCCGCGAACAAGCTGGCGAAAATCGCGGCGGAATAGTCACTGCCATTGCGGCCCAGCGTCGTGGGCAGGCCGTGTTCATCGCGGGCCACAAAGCCGGTGATATTCACCCGCGCTTGCGGATGCTGCGTGCGCCACTCGGCCAGCTTGGCGGCACTTTGTTCCCAATCCACCACGGCACCCAGGTCGGTATGCCGCACCACCAGCACATCGCGTGCATCCAGCAGCGCGTAATCGCCGCCGCGTTCCACCAAATGCGCGTGCAGCAAGCTGGTCGAGAGCACTTCGCCCATGCCGTGGATACGTTCCAGCGCAGTGCGCCCCGGCTGTCGTAGCAGCGAGCTGGCTTGCAACAGTTCGGCCAGCTCGCCGCAAAGTGTGTTGATCCTGGCCACTGCCGCCGCTGGCCGTTGCAGCAGCGCGTGTGCGGTGTCGTTGTGGCGCTGATGCAGGGCTTCCAGTGCGGGTTTCCACTTGCTGCCCGAGGTGGCCGCTTCGCCCAGGGCCACCAGTGCATTGGTGGTGCCTTGCATCGCCGATGTAATCGCAATCTGCGTGCTGGCATCGTCGGCCAACAACAAGTCGGCCACATGCCGAATGCGCGCAGCATCGGCCAATGAGCTACCGCCGAATTTGTGCGCGCGGCAGCGCACGGTAGGTTTGGATGGCTCGGAATCGTCCGCTTGGGCAAGTGCGTGCATACAGGCTCCTGTGAGCCTCCGCGTCGCACCGCCGGGGATCGCGCCCCGCCGTTCGCTGCGGGGGCCGTGTCTTGGATGGGTTATCCAGGCATGACCAACCGCACCGGGCCCGTAGTACCGGTGCCGGTGGTAATGGTCGAAATCATGGTGATGTCGTGGGTCATGGCTCGACTCTGCTGCACTGCGGCATGGGTTGTCAAGCGGTGGTTGCGGACGGAACCGATGGCGTGATCCCATCGGGGCTTGCAGCAGGGCCGGTATGGGTGATGGGAACGGATTGACGACGCATACTGGGCAAGGTGAAGCCGTCTTGCAGGTCTTCGCTGATCGGCAGACGGCAACCGGCGGCATCGGCGACCGACAAAATCAATGTCCCGGGCTCGAAAATAAGCTAGAATCCGCACCAGCCATATCGGCCAAACCCGCGCCAGTACGCGGGTTTTTCTGTTATCCTCGGGTGCTCCGGCAAGGACGCCCTTTCATTTTTCCGGAGAGTCCCATGGCGCTGGAGCGCACCCTTTCGATCATCAAGCCCGATGCCGTTGCCAAGAACGTGATCGGCGAAATCTATTCCCGCTTCGAAAAAGCCGGCCTCAAGGTTGTGGCCGCCAAGATGAAGCACCTGTCCAAGCAAGAGGCCGAAGGCTTCTATGCCGTGCACCGCGAGCGCCCGTTCTTTGCCGCATTGGTCGAGTTCATGATCTCCGGCCCGGTGATGGTGCAGGTGCTGGAAGGCGAAGGCGCGATGCTGAAGAATCGCGAATTGATGGGTGCCACCAACCCGAAGGACGCAGCGCCAGGTACCATCCGCGCTGATTTTGCCGACAGCATCGACGCCAACGCGGTGCACGGTTCGGACTCGCTGGAAAATGCGGCAATCGAAATTGCCTATTTCTTCCCGGCCACCGACGTGTACGCACGCTGAGTTGCTGCCATGAGCCAAACGCGCAGCCCCGCTATCGATATCACCCTGCTGGGTGAGGGCGAGGTTGCGCTTGCCTCCGCGCCGGTGAATGCCGGCGCAGAGACAAGAACCAATATTTTCGACTTCGATCGCGCCCGTCTGGAGCGTTTTTTCGAAGAGGATCTGGGCGAAAAGAAGTTCCGCGCCCACCAGGTGATGAAGTGGATTCATCATCGCTATGCCACCGAATTTTCCGAAATGACCGACCTTGGCAAAGCGCTGCGCGCCAAGCTGGAAGCGCGCGCCGTGGTGCGCGCGCCGCAGGTCATCTTCGACAAGGCATCCACCGATGGCACCCATAAATGGCTGCTGGGCATGGATGCCAGAAACGCCATCGAAACCGTGTACATCCCCGACAAGGGGCGCGGCACCTTGTGCGTGTCCTCGCAGGTGGGGTGCGCGCTCAATTGCGGGTTCTGCTCCACTGCCACCCAGGGCTTCAACCGCAACCTGAGCACCGCCGAGATCATCGGCCAGGTCTGGGTGGCGGCGCGCCACTTGGGCAACGTGCCGCACCAGCAGCGCCGGCTCACCAACGTGGTGATGATGGGCATGGGCGAGCCGCTGGCCAATTTCGACAACGTGGTGCGTGCGATGAGCATCATGCGCGATGATCTTGGCTACGGCCTGGCCAACAAGCGCGTCACCTTGTCCACCGCGGGTCTGGTGCCGATGATCGACCGCTTGGCGGTCGAGAGTGATGTGTCACTGGCGGTTTCGCTGCATGCGCCGTTTGATGAACTGCGTACCCGGCTGATGCCGATCAACAAGAAATATCCGTTGGCCGAGTTGCTGGATGCCTGCGTACGCTATGCGCTGCGCAAGAAGGGCGAGTCGGTAACGTTTGAATACACCTTGATGAAGGATGTCAACGACCAGCCCGAGCACGCACGTGCGTTGATTGGCCTGCTGCGTGATTTCGATCGTCGGGTGCAGATGAAGGGCGCGGCCAAGATCAATCTGATCCCGTTCAACCCGTTCCCCGGTACCGGCTTCCAGCGCCCGGATGATCTGGCCATTCGCGGTTTCCAGAAGCTGCTCAACAACGCCGGCATGATTGCGCCGGTGCGACGCACCCGTGGCGATGATATTGATGCCGCCTGTGGCCAGCTCAAAGGCCAGGTGATGGACCGCACCCGGCGTTCGGCGGAGCATCGCAAGCGGCTGCATGCCGCAGGAGCGCATTGATGCGGCAAGTACTCATTGTGCTGATCGGGTTGGGGGCAGTTCTATTGGTCGGCTGCAATCAGTTGGAGCGGCTGACCATCGTTCGACCTAGCGCCCAAGCACGCGGTTACACCAGAATTTCCCCCACCTACGATGTCAGCGGCAAGAAGGCCGGGGCTAAAGAAGACCCTGCCATGCTGCTGGCGGTGGCCACCGACTTGTATCAGCGCGGCCAGTTGGACGGGGCCGAGGAAATGACTCGGCGGGCACTGAAGTCGCAACCCAATTCCGGGGATGCGCAAACATTACTGGGCGCGATTGCCGAGACGCGTGGCGATACCGCTGCTGCCGGCAAAGCCTACAAGGCGGCTGTGGATAGCGCACCGAACAATGGCCTGTATGCCAATAACTATGGCGGCTGGCTGTGTGCCAATGGACAGCCGGCGCAGTCGCTGGTGTGGTTTGATCGCGCCTTGGCCGACCCGGCCTATCCCACGCCGGCCGGCGCTATGGCCAATGCGGGCAGCTGTGCCAATCGAGCCGGTCAGCCGATTCAGGCAGAAGTGAAATGGCGCAGCGCGTTGGCGCTGGAGCCGCAAAATCTGACCGCCCTGTCAGGTCTGGCGGCGCTGACCTTTGCGCGAGGCAGTTATTTGGATGCACGCGCATTTGCCGAACGCTGGTTGGCGGTGAACCCGGAAGATGCAGCCGGTTTGCGCCTGGCAGCCAGCATCGAGCAAAAACTTGGCGACAACGAGGCCGCTTCGCGCTATCTTTCCCGTTTGCAGGCGACTCCCCCCGGTTCACCCTTGGTTCCGCGCGCGCAATGAGCTCACAGTTTGCCCCTGATTCCACCCATCAAGCACTTGCCGGCTGTGGCGCACGCTTGCGTGACGCACGGCTGGCGGCGGGTTTGAGTATTGATGATGTAGCCACGCGCCTGCGGATGCCGGCCCGTGTGGTGCAGTCACTTGAAGCAGAAGACTGGTCGCGGTTGGGAGCCCCTGTTTTTGTGCGTGGGCAAGTGCGCAGCTATTCGCGGCTGTTGGGCTTGACCACCGCACCGATGATGGCCGCGCTCAATATTGAGCCGGTGGAGCCCACCAGGCTGGTCAGCAGGACACATACACCGAAGGCGCAATGGTGGGCTGAACAGATTGGTCGCCGCTTGGTCTATATCGTGCTGACCCTGTCACTGGCCATTCCGGCATGGGTAGCCACTCGTCAGCACTTGAATGGCACGCCTGCCACCATCGCAGCGCTGGATACTCCTGTCATGCCCGTGGCACATGGCAAACCGGCCGTGCCTGCGGTACCTGCTGCGCCGCGTACCGTGGTGGCTTCAATGGCGCCAATGGGCGCTGCCGTACAGCCAGAACCCGCACCAAGCGCGGATATCGTGCTGCGTGCCACTGGTCAGTCCTGGCTGGAAGTGATCGCGCGCGATGGCAACGTGCTTGACAAGACAATGTTGGCCGATGGTGCTGAAAAGCGCTATCCCATGGATCAGGTACAACGTCTGACCATTGGTAATGCGGCAGTGGTACAGATGCAAGCAGGTGGCCGGCCCATGAACGTGATGGAGCACGCGCGCGCGAACGTGGCGCGGTTTGCGGTATCCTCCGACGGCTCGCTTGCCGCGCAAGATTGATTGTCGCGGTCGGCGCCACCCATTCCCGGTAATTCCGAATATTTCACGACGTCCCGACCTAGATGGCGGGCGAGAGGCAGCATGGCGATCGACGAACTGCTCAACGAACACGAACAGAGTGAACAAGTCCGTAATTGGCTTCGCGGCAATGCGGCTGGCCTGATTGGCGGGGTCGCACTTGGGCTGGCCGTGATTGCTGGCTGGAACTGGTGGCAGGGGCAACGCCTAGCCGCGGATATGGGTGTCAATACCCGCTACGCCAAGAGCGTATCGGCATTTGAAGACGGCAAAATCCCCGCCGACAACGGCAAGGCGGTGCTGGCGGAGTTGAACAAAAGCAACCCGACTCTAGGCACGCTGGCCGCATTGCAACTAGCCAAGGCACAGGTCGATGCTGGCAAGCGCGAGGATGCCATCGTTACCTTGCGCGGCCTGCGCAATGCCGATGGCGATTTGCGCCCGGTTGTACAGGTGCGTTTGGCGCATTTGCTGATTGATACCGGCAAGGCCAAGGATGCGTTGGCGCTGTTGGGCGATGAGCGCAATGCCGCCATGCTGGATGCGCGCGGGGATGCGCAATTCAGCTTGGGTGATTTCGCCAAGGCGCAGGATGACTATCGCAAGGCACTGGCGTTGGTCGATGTGGGTTCACCGCAGCATCATCTGATCACCATGAAATTGATTGAAGCCGGTGGCGTGCCACCGCATTCCGAGGATAAGCGCTGATGAAGTCGGGCAAGTTCCGTTCCCTGCAGCTGCTGGCCGTGGCGGTCATTTCAGTGGCCATGCTGGCCGGCTGCAGCAGCGTCAAAAACCTGTTTAGTGGCAAGAGTAAAGACAAGTCGGCTGAACCTGCCAAATTGACCGACATCACCCCATTGGTCACGGCCAGCCCGCTGTGGTCGGTGTCGGTGGGTAAGGGCGAGAAGGATCTCGGTATTGGCCAGCATCCGACCATCAATGGCGACCATGTGTATGCCGCTGCGGTCGATGGCGGCGTATCCGCCATTGATCTGACTACAGGCAAATCGCTATGGCATTACGATAGCAAGGCGCATCTGAGTGGCGGCCCGGGCGTTGGCAGTGGCTTGGTGGTGGTGGGTGGTTTGAAGGGTGAGGTCATCGCTCTGGATGAAGCCACCGGCCAGGAAAAATGGACAGCCAAAGTTAACAATGAAGTGTTGGTTGCACCAGCCATCGGTAGCGGCATGGTGTTTGTGCATTCCAACGATGGCCGTGTCACGGCCTTTGATGCCAGCAATGGCACCCGCCGTTGGTTCTACAGTGCAGATATTCCGGCGCTGACCGTGCGTGGTAGCGGTGGCATGACACTGGGCCCGAACATTCTGTTTGTCAGTGGCGACAATGGCACCCTGACCGCCCTCAACGCCAATGACGGCAATCTGATGTGGTCGACCGCAGTGGCCGAGCCCGACGGCCGCACCGAACTGGAACGCATGGCCGACGTGGACGGCGATCCGGTGTTGGAAGGCACCGTGCTGTATGCCAGTAGCTACAAAAACCATACCACCGCCATCGACGGCCCCAGTGGGCAAGTCTTGTGGGATAGCGAGCACGGCGGCGCGCGTGGCGTGGGTGTCAGCAATTCCGCAATTGTCACGACCGACAAGAACGGTAATGTAATCGGCCTCGATAAGAACACCGGCGGCAGTCTGTGGCAGCAAGCTGGCTTGCTCAATCGCAATGTCTCCGCACCCACCGTGCAGGGCGACTATGCGCTGGTCGGTGATTTTGAAGGCGTGGTGCATTGGCTGCGCCTCAGCGATGGCGCATTTGCCGCACGCAGCAAGGTGGGCGCGGCGGTCACCGGCAAGCCGGTGGTGGCAGGCGACATCGCCGTGGTGCAGAGCACCGACGGCAAGTTGACCGCGTTTTCGCTGAAATAATGCGTTTTTGCCAGCCCCCGGCTGGCACCCATGCGCGGCCCCGGCTACCCTGCCGGGGCCGCTGTTGTTTCAAACGTTCCACTGCGGCCTGCATTTTCGCCAAAGGTTGACACCATGCTTCCCCTCGTAGCCCTGGTTGGGCGCCCCAATGTCGGCAAGTCCACCCTGTTCAATGCGCTGACCCGCACCCGCGATGCGTTGGTGCACGACGAACCCGGCGTCACCCGCGACCGCAATTACGGCGTCTGTCGCTTGCTGGAAGGGCGGCCGTTTGTGCTGGTGGATACAGGCGGCATTGCCGGGGAAGATGAAGGGCTGGCCGGCGCCACGGCGCGGCAATCGCGTGCGGCGGCGGAAGAAGCGGATCTGATCTTGTTTGTGGTCGATGGTCGCGAAGGCGCATCGGCACTGGATGACGACATCCTGCGCTGGCTGCGCAAGCAATCCAAGCCGACCTTGCTGGTAGTCAACAAGTCCGATGGCATCGACTTGCAGACGGCGTTGGCGGAGTTTGCCCGCTATGGGTTTGGCGACGCCTTGCCGGTGTCGTCGGCGCAGCGTACCGGCATTGATGCGCTGCTGGCCAAAACCGCCGCTTTGCTGCCGGCAGAGGGCAGTACCGAAACACTTGATGATGATCCAAGCCGCGTTCGTATAGCCTTTGTTGGCCGCCCCAACGTGGGCAAATCCACCTTGGTCAACCGCATTCTGGGCGAAGAACGCATGATCGCCTCCGACGTGCCGGGCACCACCCGTGACTCGATCGCGGTGGATCTGGAGCGCGATGGCCGCAAGTACCGCTTGATCGACACGGCCGGCTTGCGTCGGCGCGGCAAAGTGGAAGAGGCGGTGGAAAAGTTCTCCGCGTTCAAGACCTTGCAGGCCATCGAACAGTGTCAGGTCGCGGTGCTGATGCTCGATGCCAGCGAGGGTGTGACCGATCAAGACGCTACCGTGCTGGGTGCGATACTGGATGCCGGACGCGCCTTGGTCATCGTGCTCAACAAATGGGACGGCCGCACCGATTACGAGCGCCAGCAAGCCGAAGCCTTGGCCGCCCGCAAACTCAGTTTCGTGGAATGGGCCGAACGCGTGCGCATCTCGGCCTTGCATGGCTCGGGCCTGCGCGAATTGTTCAAGTCCATCCACCGCGCACACGCCTCGGCCACGCATGTATTCAGTACCGCCGATGTCACCCGTGCGGTGGAAGCCGCCTACACCGCTTATCCGCCGCCGGTGGTGCGTGGGCACGTGGCCAAGCTGCGCTTTGCACATCCCGGTGGCGACACACCGCCCACCTTCGTGGTGCATGGCACCCGTTTGAAGACCCTCAGCGCCACCTATCAACGCTATTTGGAAAATTTCTTCCGCAAGCGCTTCAAATTGGTGGGCACGCCCATTCGCTTCATTTTCCGCGAAAACAACAATCCGTACGAAGGCAAGAAAAACGTATTGACCGATCGCCAGGTGGAAAAGAAGCGCCGCTTGATGCGGCATGTGAAGCGCGGCGGCTGATGCAAGCACCGGCCAGCCTCACCCTCGGCATTTTGGCGGGTGGCCAGGCCACCCGGCTGGGCGGGCGCGACAAGGCATGGCTTGTGCGTGATGGTGTTGCGCAGGTGGTGCGCTTGGCACGGCAGTTCGCGCCGTACTGCACCGAGGTCTTGGTCAGCGCCAATCGCAATTTGCCGCACTATGCCGAGTACGGCCTGCATGCACATGCCGACTGTGTTGCCGGAATCGGCCCCATTGGCGGATTGGAGGTACTGGCCAACGCCTGCACCAGCACGTGGCTGTTGACCGTATCGGTAGATGTGTTGCAACTGCCCGACACCCTGTTGCCTCGGCTTGCGCAGGCAGGCGGGGAGGGTGCGGTGAGCTGCGACGACGACGGCCTGCAGCCGTTGGTGGCGTTGTATCGTGTGGATGCGTTGCGCCCGGCACTGGCGGCGGCACTGGCGGTGCAGCAGCACTCAGTGCGGCAGATGCAAGCGGTGTTGGGGTTGCCTCACGTGCTGTTTTCCGGGGCGCACTTTGGCAACCTCAATACCCCCGAAGACCTGCACCAAGCCGGCTGCAGCGATGCCGACAGCGCGGCCCACAGAGGATAATCCGCCGATGGATAGCCACAGCATCCCCCCGCGTGAAGCGCGGCGCCGGCAACAAGCCGGTGCGTTGCTGATCGACGTGCGCACCGATCACGAGCGCACACTCGGCATGGCCGAAGGCGCGTTGGGTGTGGCGCGCGAAGCGCTATTGCGCGATCCGGCCGCGCATATCGCAGCACAAACCAGCGAAGTGCTGCTGCTTTGCCAAGCCGGCGTACGCTCTGCACAGTGCGCCCACGCGCTGGCGGCGCTGGGCTATCGCAATTTGTCCTCGGTGCAAGGTGGCACGCAAGCGTGGGCGGCGGCAGGGCTGCCGATGTGCAAGCCCGACATCGATGCGGATTTCGGCGAACGCTATTCGCGCCAGTTGCGTCTGCCTGAGGTGGGCTTGGCCGGCCAGAAAACGCTGGAAGCCGCACGCGTGTTGCTGGTGGGTGCCGGTGGACTGGGTTCGCCGGCTGCATTTTATTTGGCCGCCGCTGGTGTGGGCCACTTGCGGATTGCCGATGACGACGTGGTCGATCGTAGCAATTTGCAGCGCCAGATCCTGCATACCAATGCACGCATTGGCGAGCCGAAAGTGGCATCGGCAGCAGCCACCTTGTCGGCATTGAATCCGCGGACCTGCATCGAAGCCGTGGCTGAGCGGGTGAGTGCGGCCAATGTTGAACGCATGCTGGAGGGTGTCGATGTAGTGCTGGATGGCGGCGACAATTTTCCGGTGCGCTACCTGCTGAACGATGCCTGCGTGCAGTTGCGCAAGCCGCTGGTGTATGGCGCGGTGCATCGCTTCGAAGGTCAGCTCAGCGTGTTCGATGCTGGCCGCCAACGCGGCCTTGCACCGTGCTACCGCTGTTTGTTTCCAGAGCCACCGCCAGCAGAGGCGGCGCCCAATTGCGCCGAGGCCGGCGTGCTGGGCGTGCTGCCGGGCGTGATTGGCATCCTGCAAGCCACCGAAGTACTCAAACTGCTGCTGGGTCTCGGAGAATCTCTGGCCGGGCGCATCCTGCAATTTGATGCGCTGGGGATGCGGTTTCGCGAATTTATCGTGACCGCTGACCCGCAGTGTCCGGTTTGCGCGCCGGATCGCGCTTTCCTTGGGTATGTGGATGAAGCGGCCGTGTGTGCCGCCGGGGATGCAAGGGGATGATGGCCAAGGCATGGATGCATGCGCTGCTGGGTGCGTGCTTGTTGTTGGTGTCGGGCGGTGTGTTGGCGGCGGATCTTTGTCCGCAGTTGAGCCAACGCCAAGGGGATACCCAGGTGGCTACCCGCATTATTGCGATTGCTTGTGACGAATACTTGCGCTGGAACCGGCCGTTTATTGATAGCGATGGAAAACTGGCCAATCTGCCGGCATACGAGGCAGAGAGTAATGGGCTGAAGGATGGCGGCGCGCCGTGGCGGCGCGTCGCGTTCTACTGGCAATCCAGTGGCCTGTTGCAGGCAATGGCATTCAAAGCCGGGGCCAGCGATTGCACTTATGCCGCGATGAGTTTGAGCTACCAAGGCTTGGGGTGTCGCGGCTTCGTGATCGACAATCCGTGGTCGGCGGCATTCATCAGTTGGGTGATGCAGCGTGCCGGTGTGCCCGGGTTTCATGATTCGCCCAGTCACTTCGACTATGTGCGTGCCGCACGTAAAGATGCCGCCAGCCCGTATCGATTCGTCGCCCCCACCAGCGCCGAAGTACAAGCCGGAGACCTGCTTTGTTTTGTGCGCAGCAAGGCGCTCTATGGTTATGACGGGCTAGTCAAACGCATCGACGCGGGTGATGGCGGCTTGCCAATGCATTGCGACATCATTGTCGCCATCGACGCCGGCAAGGTGTATGCCATTGGCGGCAATGTTCAGCAGGCGGTGACGCTGCGCATTCTGCCCGTGGATGCCCAAGGCCGGTTGAGCGGGCTGTTGATGCGCAGCGCCGATGACAGTCCGTGTGCGCCCGACAGCGCGGCAAGTTGTAATTTCAACCGGCAGGATTGGGCGGTGTTGCTTGCCTTGAAATCGCAGGACGAACTGGCACGCATAGGGTCGGTGCTGCCGCCTGGCAGCCAGTACAACCCGCCAGTGCCGGAGACCTGTTGCGTCAATTGCGTACTGGGATCGGGCGTACCGCGTTGCCCAGCACCGGGCCAGCCGCTACTGAAGCCTGCAACTCCGGATGAGCCGTTGCCCGGCGGGGGGTGACGGGGCCTCAGCTTGCCGCAGGTGGCTTGCTGCTGCGCAATCGTGGCTTCGCGCGCGGGTCAATCTGCACGCCCATGATGGTATTGCAGTGGATGCAGCTGTAGCTCAGGCACCTCGCCTTGCTGGTGCCGTCGACCATGCCGACGATGTGTTCCACATTGACGTGCAATACGCGCTTGCCGCATTTCGGGCATTCGCCCTGAAGGATTGCCATGCTGCCCCTCGCCAGATGGTGTGGTGCCCGTGTCCTGATCAACGCCTATGAACCATGAAGCCGGCCAAACCAGAGAGGGTTGCGGTCAACTTCGTCAAGGCGAACATCCCTGTGCTGCATAACCTACACCCGTTCGCGTTCCGCGTCGCCTGCCAGCTAGGCGATAATAGCTGCTTCCTGCCCACCAGATTTCTGCATGACCGCCAAGATTCTCGATGGAAAGCGCATCGCCGACACCCTGCTGTTGACCCTGAAGGCGCAGGTGGATGCACGGCTGGCGGCTGGCAAAACACGGCCCGGTCTTGCGGTGGTATTGGTCGGCAGCGACCCGGCCAGTCAAAGCTATGTGCGCAATAAAAAGCGTGCGGCCGAAAAAGTGGGCATCCGTGCGTTCGATTACGACCTGCCGGCTGGCACCAGCGAGGCCCAGCTGCTGGCGCTGATCGATGAACTCAATGCCAATCCGGACGTACACGGCATCCTGATTCAGCTGCCACTGCCCGGTATCAGTGATGCCAGCGCATTGATCGAACGCATTCACCCAGACAAGGATGTGGACGGTTTCCACCCCGAGAATGTGGGCCATCTGGCGCTGCGCCAGTTTGGTTTGCGCCCGTGCACGCCACGCGGCATCACCACGCTATTGGCATGGACCGACAAGCCGGTGCGCGGCCAAAGCGCGACGATTGTGGGCGTGTCCAACCACGTGGGTCGGCCGATGGGGCAGGAATTGCTGATTGCCGGTTGCACCGTCACCAGCTGCCACAAATTCACCCCGATGGACGTGCTCAAACGCCATGTGGGTGAAGCCGACATTCTGGTGGTTGCCGCCGGCAAGCCGGGCTTGATTCCTGGTGAATGGGTCAAGCAAGGCGCGGTGGTGATTGATGTGGGCATCAACCGCCTAGAGGATGGCCGGCTGGTCGGCGATGTGGGCTTTGACGAAGCGGCCCAACGTGCCAGTTGGATTACCCCGGTGCCTGGCGGAGTGGGGCCGATGACCGTGGCCACGTTGATGCAAAACACGCTGGAAGCGGCGGAATTGGCGGACGGCAGTCTGTAAACGCGCTACAATGGCGCGCTTCCCCACTTCCTAATGGGTCTGCCGATGCTCCGCATCCTGGCTGAAGCACTGACGTACGACGACGTTTCCCTGGTTCCCGCGCATTCCACCATCCTGCCCAAGGATGTCTCTCTGGAAACGCGCCTGACCCGCAACCTGCGCATCCGCCTGCCACTGGCTTCTGCCGCGATGGATACCGTCAGCGAGGCGCGCCTTGCGGTGGCGATGGCACAGCTGGGTGGCATTTCGATCATCCACAAGAACATGACCGCGCAGGCGCAGGCACAGCAAGTGGCGTGGGTCAAGAATTTTGAGGCCGGTGTCATCCGCGACCCGTTCACGGTGGGGCCGGATGCGACCATTGGCGAGGTGCTCAAACTCACCCGCGCACGCAACATTTCCGGTGTGCCGGTGGTGGATGACTCTGGCCACTTGGTGGGCATCGTCACCGGTCGCGACATGCGCTTTGAGAAGAAGCTGGATGATCCGATCCGCCACATCATGACCAAGAAGGAAAAACTGGTCACGGTGAAGGAAGGTGCCAGCGACGACGAAGTGATGGGCCTACTGCACAAGCACCGCATTGAAAAAGTACTGGTGGTCAACGACGAGTTCGCATTGCGCGGGCTGATTACGGTCAAAGACATCCAGAAAAAATCCGACAATCCCAATGCCGCCTATGACCTCAGCGAACGCTTGCTGGTGGGCGCGGCGGTGGGCGTGGGCGGCGACACCGAGCAGCGTGTGGAAGCGTTGGTGGCGGCCGGGGTGGACGTGGTGGTGGTAGATACCGCGCACGGCCATTCGCAGGGCGTGATCGAGCGCGTGGCTTGGGTGAAGAAGACCTTCCCGAACGTGCAGGTGGTGGGCGGCAATATCGTCACCGGTGATGCCGCACTGGCGCTGATGGATGCCGGTGCCGATGCCGTCAAGGTCGGCGTTGGCCCCGGCTCGATCTGCACCACCCGCATCGTGGCCGGCGTGGGCGTGCCGCAAATCACTGCGATTGATATGGTGGCCAATGCGCTGCAGGACCGCATCCCATTGATTGCGGATGGTGGCATTCGCTATTCGGGCGATATCGGCAAGGCGTTGGTGGCCGGTGCCTCCACGGTGATGATTGGCGGCCTGTTTGCCGGCACCGAAGAAAGCCCGGGCGAGATCGAGTTGTTCCAAGGCCGCAGCTACAAGAGCTATCGCGGCATGGGCAGCTTGGGCGCGATGGAGAAGGGTTCGAAGGACCGCTATTTCCAGGATGCTGCCGATGCCGACAAATTGGTGCCGGAAGGCATCGAAGGGCGCGTCCCCGTGCGTGGCCCGCTGTCCGGCGTGGTGCATCAATTGATGGGCGGCCTACGCGCCACCATGGGCTATGTGGGCTGCGCCACGGTGGAAGACATGCGCACACAGCCGTCCTTCGTGAAGGTGACCGGCGCCGGCCAGCGCGAAAGCCACGTCCACGATGTGCAGATCACCAAAGAGCCGCCGAACTACCGGGCGTCCTGAGCATGACCAATATCCACACCGACAAACTTCTGATTCTCGATTTCGGCGCGCAGTACACCCAGCTGATCGCCCGTCGCATCCGCGAGTTCGGGGTGTATTGCGAAATCTGGGCGTGGGACCACGATCCCGCCGAAATCGCCGCGTTCGGCGCGAAGGGCATCATCTTGTCGGGCGGCCCGGAATCGACCACCGAGGTCGGTTGCCCAACCGCGCCGCAGCAAGTGTTCGACGCAAACGTGCCGATCCTCGGCATTTGCTACGGCATGCAAACGCTGGCCAAGCAGTTGGGTGGCGATACCGAAGCGGGCAATCAACGCGAATTCGGCCATGCCGCGCTGGACATCATCGGCAATGACGCGCTGTTGGCACCGGTGGCCACGACCGACGCACTGCG
Organism: uncultured Thermomonas sp.; assembly: GCF_937872235.1. Taxonomy (NCBI): domain Bacteria; kingdom Pseudomonadati; phylum Pseudomonadota; class Gammaproteobacteria; order Lysobacterales; family Lysobacteraceae; genus Thermomonas; species uncultured Thermomonas sp. The sequence continues at coordinate 405 of NZ_CALMPC010000103.1, read as the reverse complement.
CAATGTGTGGATGAGTCACGGCGACCATGTCTCCAAAGCGCCGGCAGGATTCACCATCACCGCCAAGACCGACCGACTTGGTATTGCTGCCTTTGCCAATGATGCGAAGAAAATCTATGGCGTGCAGTTCCACCCGGAAGTGACGCACACCGCCGCCGGCGAGGCGCTGCTGCGCCGCTTTGCGGTGGATATCTGCGGCTGCCAAACCTTGTGGACGGCGGCCAATATCATCGACGATCAGATCGCCCGCGTGCGCGCGCAGGTGGGGTTCGATGAAGTGATTTTGGGCCTGTCCGGCGGCGTCGATTCTTCGGTGGTGGCCGCATTGCTGCACAAGGCGATTGGCGAGCAACTCACCTGCGTGTTCGTCGACACCGGTCTGCTGCGTTGGCAGGAGGGCGATGC